>NZ_BAAALF010000099.1:0-12241 GCF_039528135.1 Kitasatospora nipponensis
GCCCGCACCGCCCGCCCCGCCGACGCCGCCCGCCGGGCCGCCGCGCCCACCGCTGCCGCCGTCGTTGCAGGCCGCCAGGAACAGGACGGGCGCGCCGAGCAGCCCCGCCAGCACCCCGCGCCGGCTCCAGCCCCCACCCAGGCCCCCACCCACGCCGCCCCCACCCACGCCGCCGCCGACGCCCACGCCGTCGACACCGCCGCGCCCGCGCTGCTCCCGTGCCGTCACGTTCTCGTCTCCCTGCTGCCGACTGCCATGAATCCAGGTACGCAAATCGGAATTAACGACGTTATTGCGGTCGAACCGGTTCCCCGAAGAGGATCAGATCGTACGAGATGATGAGAGATGGCGCCAAAAATGGACATACCGCCCGGCCGGCAATCCGGCGGGCGGTATGAAAGGAGAACGCTCTGCGTTCGTGTCGTTACTCGACCTCGAACTCGTAGCTGTCGTCCTCGGGGTCGAATTCGGTCTGCGCCGACTCCCAGGTGGCCTGGGTCAGCTCGATACCGGGAACGTCGCCGAGCAGGGCGACCGGGTCGATGAAGTGCGCGAGGGAACCCGAGGGGTCCACCTCGATCGCCTCGACGGACTGGGCGCGCTCCTCGTCGTCGAGGTACTCGTCGTCCTGGACCTGGGCCAGGGCGGCGGCCTTGAGGGCGTTCTCGTCGGTGATCTCCGCGATCAGCTCGATGCTGAGGCGGACGTAGCGGGGGGCGTCGGTTGCTTCGGCGCTGGTCTCGGTGCTGGTCATGGGGCGAGCGTAGGGGAGAACCCCACCAGGTGCCCAAACCACGGCGAGGCCGGCCCCGTGAACCGGGACCGGCCTCGCCCGCTCCGCCGGGCTCCCCCACCCGGGAGCCGCGGAGCCGCGCCGCGAGGGCGCGAGGTGTCGTGGGAACCGCCGCACCCTGTCCATCTGGCCGGAGCCGGACAGGGGCGGGACGACGGCGGCCCCCACGAGGGGCCCCTCCGGCCCCGAAGGGCCTCGGAGGGAGACACGGGGACCGGGTCAGGACCGGTCCGTGTGCCTCGGGACGGCCGCGGTGTCCGGGGAGCCGCTCCCGGTCACCGCTGCCGTCCTGCTCGGCGTCTTGCCGTGCCCACTACAGTGCCCGACGGTTGTTAACCGGGTGATGCGTGCACGTGACGCGGGTGTACCGATTCGTCGGCCGACGAACCATCCCGGAAACGTCAGTGCGCGGTGCGGCCCGCCATGAAGGCCAACAGGTCCTGGCGGGTGACGATGCCCTGCGGCTTGCCGTCCACCAGCACCACGGCCGCGTCGTGCTGCTCCAGCACGCTCATCAGACCGGTCACCGACTCGCCCGAGCCGACCACCGGCAGCGGGCGGGACATGTGCTGCTCCAGCAGGTCGGTGAGCTGGGCGCGGCCGCTGAACAGGGCGGCCAGCAGGTCGCGCTCGGCGACCGAGCCGATCACCTCGCCGGCCATGATGTCCGGGTGGCCGGCGCCGGGCGAGACCACCGGCATCTGCGAGACTCCGAAGTCCCGCAGCACCTGCACCGCCTCGCCGACCGTCTCGCCCGGGTGCATGTGGACGAACTGCGGGATGCCCTCGTGCTCGATGGCGTCCTTGCGGGCCAGCACCTCGCCGATGTGCGACTCGTCGGTGGCGGCCGGCAGGAAGCCGTAGTCGGCCATCCAGTCGTCGTTGAAGATCTTCGACAGGTAGCCGCGGCCGCCGTCCGGCAGCAGCACCACCACGACGTCGTCGGGGCCCAGCCGCTTGGCGACCTCCAGCGCGGCCACCACCGCCATCCCGCAGGAGCCGCCGACCAGCAGGCCCTCCTCCTTGGCCAGGCGGCGGGTCATCTGGAACGAGTCCTTGTCCGAGACGGCCACGATCTCGTCCGCCACCGTGCGGTCGTAGGCGGTGGGCCAGAAGTCCTCGCCGACGCCCTCGACCAGGTACGGACGGCCGGTGCCGCCGGAGTAGACCGAGCCCTCCGGGTCGGCGCCGACGACCTGCACCGAGCCGCCCGAGGCGTCCTTGAGGTAGCGGCCGGTGCCGGAGATGGTGCCGCCGGTGCCGACGCCCGCGACGAAGTGGGTGATCTTCCCCTCGGTCTGCTCCCAGAGCTCGGGACCGGTGGAGTGGTAGTGCGAGGCCGGGTTGTCCGGGTTGGAGTACTGGTCCGGCTTCCAGGCGTTCGGGGTCTCGCGGACCAGCCGGTCCGAGACGTTGTAGTACGAGTCCGGGTGCTCGGGCGCCACCGCGGTCGGGCAGACCACGACCTCGGCGCCGTAGGCCCGCAGCGTGTTGATCTTGTCAGTCGAGACCTTGTCCGGACAGACGAAGATGCACTTGTAGCCCTTCTGCTGGGCGACGATCGCCAGGCCCACGCCGGTGTTGCCGGAGGTCGGCTCGACGATGGTGCCGCCCGGCTTGAGCGCGCCGGAGGCCTCGGCGGCCTCGATCATGCGCACCGCGATCCGGTCCTTGACCGAGCCGCCGGGATTGAAGTACTCGACCTTCGCGAGCACCGTGGCGGAGATGCCCTCGGTGACCTTGGTGAGCTTCACCAACGGGGTGTTGCCGACCAGGTCGATGATCGAATTGTGGTACCGCACGGGGGTCCTCCCGGTCTGTGGCCATGACAGTTCTTCGGTGGCTCCAGCCTATGGCTCCAGATGGCCGATGCCTCCCGATAGCGCGAAGGTGTCAGAGGGTATGCACGCTGTGGGACGCTCCCGCGCCAGCGGGCGAGCGACGGGACACGAAGGGGGTCGCCGCCATGCCTGGGGCGCAGCAATCGAGGGCGAGGGTCGCCCGGCGGATCGCCACCGCCGCGGCCTACGGCGGGGGTGGGCTGGGTCTGCTCGGCGTGGGGCTGGCCGGCGTGCTGATCACCGAGAGCAGACTCGCGATCCGCGCGGTCGGCATCCTGGAGGGCGACCCGCCGAAGTCCGACGGGGTCTACGGCGACGGCTTCGCCGACCCGGCCACCGAGCAGGAGCCGCTGGTGCTGGCCTTCCTGGGCGACTCCACCGCCGCCGGACTGGGCGTGCGGCGCAGCCGCGAGACGCCCGGCGCGCTGCTGGCCGCGGGGCTGGCCTCGGTCGCCGAGCGGCGGGTGGAGCTGGTCAACGTGGCCGCCTCCGGTGCCCGCTCGGACGACCTGGCGCGCCAGGTGCGCCAGGCCCTGGCGGCCCGTCCGGACCTCGCGGTGATCATGATCGGGGCGAACGACGTCACCCGCCGCTCCCCCGCCGCGCAGGCGGTGCGCCGCCTGGGCGAGGCGGTCCGCGACCTGCGCGCGCTCGGCTGCGAGGTGGTCGTCGGCACCTGCCCGGACCTGGGCACCATCAAGCCGGTGCGGCCGCCGCTGCGCTGGGTGGCGCGGCGGGTCAGCCGGCAGCTGGCCGCCGCGCAGACCATCGCGGTGGTGGAGGCGGGCGGGCGCACCGTCTCGCTGGGCTCGCTGCTGGGTCCGGAGTTCGCGGCCCGGCCGGAGATGTTCGCCTCCGACCGCTTCCACCCCTCCGCCCAGGGCTACGCGACGGCGGCGATGGCGATGCTGCCCTCGCTCTGCGCCGCGCTCGGGCTCTGGCCGGAGACGGCCGAGCAGGAGCCGCCGGCCCGCCGCGAGGCGGTGCTGCCGATGGCGGTGGCGGCGGCCCACGCGGCCGGCCAGTCCGGCACCGAGGTGGCCTCCACCGACGCCGGCGCGGGCGGCGGGCGGTGGGCGCTGGTCAAGCAGCGGCTGCGGTTCGGCCTGCCGTCCGCCACCGGCCAGCCCGCGGAGCCCGAACCACCCGGCGAACCCGGCCTGCCCGGCGAGCCCGGCGGGGCCACGGCCCTGGGCGCGGTGGGCCACCGCCGGGGACCGACGGATCCCGGCGAGGCGGGCGTCGGCGAACTCACACCCGGACGCAGGTGACGCACGGGCTACTTGAGAGTAACTTTCCTCTGCGTAGCAGCCGGACACACACCTGGGAGCCGTCATGCCCGAAGCCGTCATCGTCAGCGCCGCCCGTTCGCCGATCGGCCGGGCCTTCAAGGGCTCGCTCAAGGACGTCCGCCCGGACGACCTGACCGCGCAGATCATCGCCACCGCGCTGGCCAAGGTGCCGCAGCTCGACCCGCGCGACATCGACGACCTGATGCTCGGCTGCGGCCTGCCCGGCGGCGAGCAGGGCCACAACCTGGCCCGGATCGTGGCGGTCCAGATGGGCATGGACTTCCTGCCCGGCGCGACCATCACCCGGTACTGTTCCTCCTCGCTGCAGACCACCCGGATGGCACTGCACGCGATCAAGGCCGGCGAGGGCGACGTCTTCATCTCCGCCGGCGTGGAGACCGTCTCCCGCTCGATCCACGGCACCTCGGACGGCATGCCGGGCACCACCAACCCGCTCTTCGCCGACGCGCTGGCGCGCACCGCCAGGCGCGCCGAGGAGGGCGGCGGCGAGTGGCACGACCCGCGCGAGGACGGCCTGCTGCCGGACGCCTACATCGCGATGGGCCAGACCGCGGAGAACCTGGCCGCGCTCAAGGGCGTCACCCGGGCCGATCAGGACGAGTTCGGCGTGCGCTCGCAGAACCTCGCCGAGGCGGCCATCAAGGCCGGCTTCTGGCAGCGCGAGATCACCCCGGTCACCACCCCGGACGGCACCGTGGTGTCGGCCGACGACGGCCCGCGCGCCGGGGTCACCCTGGAGGCCGTCTCCGGCCTCAAGCCGGTCTTCCGCCCCGACGGCACGGTCACCGCCGGCAACTGCTGCCCGCTGAACGACGGCGCGGCCGCCCTGGTGATCATGTCCGACACCAAGGCCCGCGAGCTGGGCATCACGCCGCTGGCCCGGGTGGTCTCCACCGGTGTCTCCGGCCTGTCCCCCGAGATCATGGGCTACGGCCCGGTGGAGGCCTCCCGCCAGGCGCTGAAGCGCGCCGGGCTGACCATCGGTGACATCGACCTGGTCGAGATCAACGAGGCGTTCGCCGCGCAGGTCATCCCCTCCTACCGGGACCTGGGCATCGACCTCGACAAGCTGAACGTCAACGGCGGCGCGATCGCGGTGGGCCACCCGTTCGGCATGACCGGCGCGCGACTGACCACCACGCTGATCAACTCCCTGCAGTGGCACGACAAGCAGTTCGCGCTGGAGACCATGTGCGTGGGCGGCGGCCAGGGCATGGCGATGGTCCTGGAGCGGCTGAGCTGAGACGCAGCGCAGGGTGGGGGTCGCCGAGGAACGAGGCGGCACGCGCCCGAAGCGCAGGAGCAGCCCAGCCGCGACCCTGCGAACGGAGCGCCTCTCCTGATCGGACTGCCACCCGTTCGGCGTCACGGACGGTAATTGAGGGCCGGATCACATCGCTTTCGCGATCCGGCCCTCTTCGCGTCCTTTCGAACGCCATTTCTCGACACCCCGAAGTCGTCCAACTGCGCAGCGTACACCGGCCATGCCATTGGATATTCGGACAATGACCAACGTCACGGACATTTCGGACATCTTCCACTGCGGTACCACCCACCCATACGGCAGGGTGGAGATGTTCCCCTGTTCCACTCCGCGCAAGGAGTACGTTCCGTGAGCGCCGTGTACATCTCTCTCCTGCTGATCCTGATCGCCGTCTCCGCAGCTGTCCTGATCCACGTACGCGGCCTCTCCCGCCGGCTCGACGAGAACCGCGCCGCCGCGAGCGGTGCCACCCCCCTCGACGAGGCCGCGATACGCCGGGCCGTCACCGAGGCGCTGGCCGCCGACCGCGAACGCGAGATCAGCGAGGCGCGGGCGTTCTGGGCCGAGCAGGAGGCCCGGGCGGCCGAGGACGAGCCGCTGCTGGACACCCCCTGGACCGGCGCCCCCGGCGACCTGGGCTACGGACTGAGCGGGCTGGCCGACCTCGGCCCGGTCGAGAACTGGCCGGTCTTCTTCCCGCGGCCCACCGGCCCCGAGGAGGCCGCGGACAGCGCGAGCACGATGGACCCGGAGTTCGGCGAGGCCCTGCGCTCCGCGCTGGAGGACATCATCAGCGAGAGCGGCACGCTGCCCGGGCACCCCGCCCAGGGCGGCCTGCCCGCCCAGGGCGGCCACCCGGCAGCCGGCGGGCACCCCGCGCAGGGCGGTGCGGTGCCCGGCGGTGCGGTGCCGGCCGGCGAGGGCGCCGCGGTCGGTGGCGTGCCGGCCGGCGAGGCCCGCGCGCGCCGCGAGGCGGACCTGCTGGCGACCGGCCTGGAGGCCGGCCTCTTCGACCCCGAGGCGGCCACCGAGGTCGCGCCGCTCGACCAGGCCCCGGCCGTCGCCCCCGACCCGCGCCGGCACCCCTCGCACCCCGACTTCGTGCCCAGCCAGACCCCCTCCCGGGAGTGGACCGACACCCGGCTCACCATGCTGGCCGAGGACCGGATCGCGCTCACCGACGTGCGGCCGGGCCCGCTGGGCACCCTGGACGTCTACGCCTTCGCCGACGGCACCACGCTCTGCGTGGCCCCCGGCGACCGCGAGGCGGCCTACCGGCTGATCGACGCGGTGCGGGCGGGCGAGGACGTGCGGCTGCTGGGCGGCTCGCGGTTCTCCGGCTCGTACTCGCTGACCTTCTCCACCGACGACGAGGCCGTCTACGTGCTGGCCGACCGCGTGGTGGCCAGTATCTGAGCGAGGCTCGCGGCAGGTCCGCGGTCGGCTCAGGAACAGAGCTTCTCGACGGCGTCCACCGCCGCGACGGCCTCCGCGAGGAGGACGTCCGCGGACGGCCGGGCGCCGTTCGGCGTTCCGGCGCTCCGCGTTCCGGCGCTCCGCGTCCCGCCGTTGGTCACCCCGCCGTTGGTCACCCCGGCGTTGGTCACCCCGGCGTTCGGCCCGTCGGCCAACTCGGCGGCCAGCGCGGCGGCCAGGTCGTGGCCGGCCACCGCGATCTGGTCGCCGACCGCGAAGACCCCCACGTCCGGCACCTGACGCGCCGGCGCGCCGGCGCCCTCCTCCAGCAGCTGGGCCGCGCGCGCCAGTTGGTCGGCCAGCGCGAGCGCGGCGGCGGCCCGCGACGGGTGGCCGGGCACCGCGGCGAGCAGCCGGCTCTGCGGCATCGCGCGGAAACGGTCCGCCAGGCGGTCGACGGACTCCAGCAGGGAGGGCACATCAGGCATGGCGCGAGCCTATGGCCTGGGCGGGCGTTCCGGCGCCGGGGGCGGGAACGCCCGCCCGGGCCACAGGCTCGGGTGCGGGTCGGTGCGCTGCAGTCGGTGCGCTGCGTCGCGTCGCGCTGCGCCGGGGACCGGCGGTCAGTCGTCGCCGCGCAGGATCGCGATCAGCCGCAGCATCTCCAGGTAGATCCAGACCAGCGACAGCGTCAGCCCGAAGGCCGCGCGCCAGGACTCGCGGCGCGGGGCGCCGCCGCGGATCGCCTCCTCCACCGAGGCGAAGTCCAGGGAGAGGAAGAACGCCCCCAGGCCGATCCCGACCACGCCGACCAGGATGCCCAGCGGACCGGAGTCGAGGCCCATCGAGGCGCCGAAGATCGAGGCGACCACGTTGACCAGCATCAGCAGCAGGAAGCCGATCGCGATGGCCATGCCGATCCGGGTGTAGCGCGCGGTGACCCGGATCCGGCCGGTGCGGTAGGCGATCAGCATCCCCGCGAAGACCGCGGCCGTGCCGAGCACCGCCTGGACCGCGATCCCGGGCCAGATGGTGTTGAAGGCGTGAGTGATCGCGCCGAGGAAGAAGCCCTCCAGTGCCGCGTAGAGCAGCACCAGCGCCGGGTTGACGCTCCGCTTGAAGCTGATCACCAGGCCGACCACGAAGGCCACCAGCGCGGCCCCGGTGGCGAGGCCGAAGTTGGCCGTCGGCAGCGCGAACCAGGCCAGTGCGCCGGCCGCCACCACGGTGAGCAGCGTCAGCGCGGTGCTGGCGACCACGTCGTCCATGGTCATCCGGCCGGTGGCCGTCGGGCCCGCCGCGGGGGCGCGGTAGAGCTCCTCCAACTGCTCGGCGCTGCCCGCCCGCGCCCCCGGGTCGTACGGGTTCTGCCCGCCGGCGTAGGGGCCCGAGGGCTGCTGCGCGTACGGGTTCGGTGCCTGCTGCGGTGCGCCGAAGCCCGCGTAGCCGGCGTCGCGACTGAAGGACCCGCTCCGCGAGAACACCGGATTGCTGCTTCTCATGCTGATTCCTCCCAGGGCGGCACGTCACCACCCGCCTGCCAAGGGTAATGCGTTGGTAAAGGAAACGGGCGCGCGCCGCGATCCGTTCCCGCGCAGCGCGCAGCACCACTCCGGGAGGGGAGGCGGCACCGCGGCAGGAGGGGAGGAAGAGAGGAGAAGGGGGACGAGTGTGGTGCCCGGAGCCGGACTCGAACCGGCACGGCCTCGCGGCCAAGCAGTTTTAAGCTGCCCGTGTCTGCGTTCCACCATCCGGGCGGGAACAGCTCCGCCCGTCAGTGGGCTACCCCTGAGCCTAGTCGTCCCGATCCCTCTTGCGCATGTTCCCAGCCGGGGAAGTTGTCATGTTTCCTTGCCATCTGACGAACAGTCCGTGATTCGGCCAGCGAAGGCGCGCGATCCGGCCACCGGGGTCCCGTCATCCCGCAGGAGGAGAGGCGGGCCCTCCCGTCAATCCCGCAGGAGGAGAAACGGGTCGACCGGTCAACCTCCGGTGCCGTCACCCAACCGTCCGTCGGAGCGACGCGATCGGCACTCCCCGCCCCCGAGCATGGAGTTGTAGCCGAGTTGCCGGACCACCGGCGCCGCGACCGACAGGAGAACACCGTGACCACGCCGACCGCAGCAGCCGTCCGCACCGGCCGGGCGGCCGCCCGGGCCACCGGTCTCAACAAGGTCTACGGCACCGGTGAGACCCGGGTCGTCGCCCTGGCGGACGTGTCCGTCGAGTTCCGCGAGGCCGAGTTCACCGCCATCATGGGCCCCTCGGGCTCGGGCAAGTCGACCCTGATGCACTGCATGGCCGGGCTGGACACGGTCTCCTCCGGCTCCGCCGTGATCGGCGACACCGAGCTGGTGGGCCTGCGGGACAAGCAGCTGACGCAGCTGCGGCGCGACCACATCGGGTTCGTCTTCCAGGCGTTCAACCTGCTGCCGACGCTCACCGCGCTGGAGAACATCACGCTGCCGATGGACATCGCCGGCCGCCGGGTCGACCGGGCCTGGCTGGACGCGGTGGTGGAGACGGTCGGCCTCTCGGGCCGGCTCTCGCACCGTCCCAGCCAGCTCTCCGGCGGCCAGCAGCAGCGGGTCGCCTGCGCCCGCGCGCTGGCCGGCAAGCCGGACATCATCTTCGCCGACGAGCCCACCGGGAACCTCGACTCGCGCTCCGGCGCCGAGATCCTCTCCTTCCTGCGCAACTCGGTGCGCGAACTGGGCCAGACCGTCGTGATGGTGACCCACGACCCGGTCGCCGCCGGCTACGCGGACCGGGTGGTCTTCCTCGCCGACGGCCGGATCGTCGACGAACTCGTCGGCCCGACCCCGGACTCCGTGCTGGACCGGATGCGCCGCTTCGACGCCAAGGGCCGCACCAGCTGACCTGCGGTCAACCGCCCGACCCGCCGCAGCGCGCCGCACCCCGAGGGGGCCGCCGGAGCGCGGCCGCGGCGTGCCCGCCCTCCTGCCCGTCCCCTCGTTCCTCCAGGACTCGCCATGTATCGCACCGCACTGCGCAATGTGCTGGCCCACAAGGGCAGGCTGCTGATGACGGCTCTGGCCGTCATGCTGGGCACCGCCTTCGTGGCCGGCACCATGATCTTCTCCGACACCTTCGGCTCGGCGCTCAAGAACAGCTACTCCAGGAGCTACTCGGACCTCTCCGTGCTGGTCAGCGACAACGGCGCACAGAGCGACGCGGTGGCCGCCGACAAGGCCGGGGCCGACGCCCCGCGGCTGACCGCCACCACGGTCGGGCAACTCGCCGCGTTGCCCGGCGTCCAGCAGGTCCGCGGCATCGCCCAGGGCTTCACCGCCGTCGCCGACAAGCACGGCAAGAGCCTGGGCCAGGGCCAGGACTCCTGGGGCGCCAACTACGTGCCCAACGGTGCCGGCCAGGACTCCCGCTACCCGATGGCCGCCGGCCGCGGACCGCAGAAGTCGGGCGAGATCGCGCTGGACCGCCAGAGCGCCGACAAGGCCGGCTACCACGTCGGCGACACCGTGCGGGTGGCCACCAACGGCCCGGCCGCCAACGCCACGCTGACCGGCATCTTCACCACCGACGACCCCGGGGTGAGCGCCGGCGCGCCGCTGGTGCTCTTCGACACCGCCACCGCGCAGCGGCTGCTGGTCTCGCCCGGCCAGTTCACCGACCTCGCCGTCACCGCGGCGCCGGGCACCTCCCAGGACACCCTGCTCGGCGAGGTCACCCGGGTGCTTCCGCACGCCACCGGCCAGGGCGACCACGGCGGCATCATCGCCAAGACCGCCGACCGGCTGCAGGCCGACCAGCGCGACCGGATCGCCTCCTCGATGTCGGGGATGCGCACCATGCTGCTGGCCTTCGCCGGCATCTCGCTCTTCGTGGGCATCTTCATCATCGCCAACACCTTCACCATGCTGATCGCCCAGCGCACCAAGGAGCTGGCCCTGCTGCGCGCCATCGGCGCCAGCCGCAAGCAGGTCACCCGCTCGGTGCTGGTCGAGGCCCTGCTGATCGGGGCGCTCTCCTCGGTGGCCGGGCTGGTCGCCGGGCTGGGTATCGGGGCCGGCATGCAGGTCCTGGTGGGGGCCCTGGACAACGGCCACAGCCCCTCCGGCCCGCTGGTCGTGGCCCCGGCCACCGTGCTGACCGCGCTGCTGACCGGCGTGCTGGTGACGGTCCTGTCCGCGCTGCTGCCGGCCCGCCGGGCCGCCCGGATCGCGCCGATCGCGGCGATGAGCAGCGGGGACCAACCGGCCACCCCCAAGGGCCTGCTGGTGCGCAACAGCATCGGTGCCGCGCTCACCGCGGTGGGCCTGGTGCTGATCCTGTGGGGCTCGGGCGCGGGCTCGGACGGGAAGTGGATCGTGGCCGGCGGCGCCGTGCCCGCGCTGCTCGGGACGTTCATCCTGATCCCGCTGCTGTCCCGCCCGCTGATCGCGGCCGTCGGCCCGCTCCTGAACCGCCTGTTCGGGATCTCCGGCAAGCTGGCCCGGGAGAACGCGCTGCGCAACCCGCGCCGCACCGCCGCCACCGCCTCGGCCCTGACCATCGGTCTGACCCTGGTCAGCGCGCTGACCGTGCTCGGCGCCTCGGTCGGCGGCTGGCTGGACCGCACCGTCACCACCTCGCTGAAGGCCGACTACTCGGTCTCGATGTCCAACGGCCTGGCCCTGTCCCCCGAAGTCGCCGCCCAGGTGGCCAAGGTGCCGGGGGTGGCGGCCTCCTCGCCGCTGAACGACGGCGATCTGCGCCTGGCCGGTCAGGACCGGCAGGTCACCGGCGTCGACCCGGCGCAGATCGACCAGGTGCTCAACCTGACCATGAACAGCGGCTCCAGCGCCGCCCTGGCCCAGGGTCGGCTGCTGGTCGACGCGGACACCGCGAAGAAGGAGGGCCTGGTCGTGGGCAGCACGGTGGCGACCACCTTCCAGGACGGCGGCAGCACCAACCTGGTGGTCGGCGGCGTCTACGCCAACAACGCGATGATCAACCCGGTGACCGTCGACAACGCCGTACTGCGCGCGCACGGCGAGGCGACCTCGGTCAACCAGATCCTGGTCAAGGGCGCGAACGGCGCCGGCGCCTCGCTCCAGCAGGCCCTGGTGAGCGCGGCGGGCGACAACCCGATCATCCAGGTGCAGAGCCGGCAGGAACTGCGCGACCAGTTCAGCTCCACCATCTCCTTCGCCCTCAACATGCTCTACGGCCTGCTGGCGATGTCGGTCCTGGTGGCGATCCTCGGCGTGGTCAACACCATGGCGATGTCGGTCTTCGAGCGCAAGCGCGAGATCGGGATGCTGCGGGCGGTGGGGCTCGGCCGCGGCGGCGTCAAGCGGATGGTCCAGCTGGAGTCGGTGGTCATCGCGCTGCTCGGCGCGGTGCTGGGCCTGGCCCTGGGCTGCTTCCTGGCCTGGGCGGTGAACGGCACGCTGAAGAACAGCATCACGGGCCTGACCACGGTGGTGCCCTACGCCAAGCTGCTGCTCTTCCTCGCGCTGGCCGGCCTGGTGGGCCTGGTGGCCGCGATCTGGCCCTCCCGGCGGGCCGCCAAGCTCGACATCCTGGACAGCATCAAGGCCGCCTGACCCCCCGCCAGGGGCGCCCCACGGCCCGGCGACGGGCCGTGGGG
>NZ_BAAALF010000099.1:12251-29164 GCF_039528135.1 Kitasatospora nipponensis
CCGGTGGATGGTCCACCGGGCCGGGGCCCGTCCTGCTGCCTGCTGGTACTGCGCTGTACTCCGCCCGGTCGCACGGCCGGCTGAGCACCACGGAGGTCGTGGTCCGGCGACGCTGCCGGGCGGAGGGCCTCCGACTCACACCCCGGCGCATCGGACGCCGGGGTCAGTCGTCACTTGCTGCTGGCGAGCGCCTTGTCCGCTTCGGGGGCGGGCGCGGGGGCGGGGACCACGGCCGGCTTGGGAGCCGGACCGGCGGCCTCCTGGAAGGCACCGAACGGCTTCTCCATCTCCGAGAGGCCGACCGTCTCGCGCTTGAGGAACATCGCGAGCGTCCAGTCGGTGAAGACCCGGACCTTGCGGTTCATGGTCGGCACCCGGCTGCCGTGGTACAGGCGGTGGAACCACCAGGCCGGACGGCCCTTCAGCTTGTACTTGCCGAAGAGGATCGCCACGCCCTTGTGCAGGCCCAGACCGGCGACCGCACCGAGGTTCTTGTGCTTGTACTCGGACTGCGGGAAGCCACGCATCCCGGAGATCACGTTGTCGCCGAGCACGATCGCCTGACGCACCGCGTGCTGCGCGTTCGGCGGGCACCAGGCGCCCTCGCCGACGGCGAGGTCCGGCACCTGGGCGTTGTCGCCGGCGGCCCAGACGTAGTCGAAGCCCTGGACCTGGAGGGTCGGCGCGGTGTCCACGTGGCCGCGCGGGCCCAGCGGCAGACCGAACTGGCTCAGCACCGGGTTGGGCTTGACGCCCGCCGTCCACACGATGGTGGAGGCGTCGGCCTCGACGCCGTTCTTCAGCACCACGTGCTGGTCGACGCAGGAGTCCATCGAGGTCTCGATGTAGATCTCGATGTTGCGCTCTTCGAGCTTCTCCTTGGTCCACAGACCGAGGTCGGGGCCCATCTCCGGCAGGATCCGGTTGGCCGCCTCGACCAGGATGAAGCGCATGTCGTCACGGCTGACGGTCTTGTAGATCTTCGCCGCGTCCCGGGCCATGTCCTCGACCTCGGCGATGGTCTCGACGCCGGCGAAGCCGCCGCCGATGACCACGAAGGTGAGGGCCTTGCGGCGGATCTCGGGATCCGCCGTCGACTCGGCCTTGTCCAGCTGCGCCATGACGTGGTTGCGGAGGCTGATCGCCTCTTCGACCGTCTTCATGCCGATGCCGTGCTCGGCCAGGCCGGGGATCGGGAAGGTGCGGGAGACCGAGCCGGTGGCGACCACGAGGTAGTCGAAGGGCAGCTCGTAGGAGTCGCCGGCCAGCGGCGCGATGGTGGCGACCTTGCGCGCGTGGTCCACCCCGGTCACGTGACCGGTGAGCACCTCCGCGTTCTTCAGGGCGCTGCGCAGCGGTGCGACGAGGTTGCGAGGCGCGACGTTGCCGCCGGCCGCCTCGGGAAGGAAGGGCAGGTACGTCATGTACGACCGCGGGTCGACGACCGTGACGGTCGCCTCCCCGTAGCGCATCTTCTTGAGGATGCGCATCGCGGCATACAGGCCGACGTAACCACCGCCGACAATGAGGATGCGAGGACGCTCCGTGGTGCTCATATCGGAAAGTATCCAGCACCCCTCGGAGCACCCTGCGTGAGGCCCGTCACAAGGGTCTGGACAGCCTCTGCTACACTACGCGGCCCCGGATCCGGGGTGCCGGGGTGCCGATCGCACCGCCCGTCCACCCGGGCGGACGTTTGGATTCCGCCTGCCCCCGTGAGCAGCAACGATCCGCCGGCCGGCCGGGTTCCCGGAGGCTGTTTCGAATCCATCGGCCGATCCGGAGCCCTGCCTGGGATCCAGCGACCCTGCCGCGCCACCGGCCTTAGGTCCCGCATTCCGGACGGACCGGACCGGCTGGTCGGCCGAAAGCGCGGAAAGCCATGTGAAGAAATTCACGAAGTTTCTCGCGCGACCCGCCCGACACGCCGTCGGACCGGCCTCCAGGAGGCCGGTCCGAGCGGGCGGGAGGGCGGGCGCGGGCCCGCGGGCGGCGTCAGGCCACCGCGCTCCAGGCGATGCCGTCCAGGATGTCGTGCTCGCTGACCACCAGCTCGCTCGCACCGGTCCGCTCCATGATCGAGAGCAGCACCAGCGCACCGGCCGCGATCACGTCCACCCGGCCCGGGTGGATCACCGCGATCGCCGCCCGCTCCGCGTGCGTCGAGCTCAGCAGCAGTCCGGTCACCTCGCGGACCCGCTCCACCGTGATCCGGCTGTGGTGGATCGCCTCGGAGTCGTACCGCTCCAGTCCCAGCGCGATGGCGGCCACCGTGGTGACGGTGCCGGCCAGGCCCACCAGCGAGGCGGCCTCGGTCAGCGGGACCACCTCGGCCGCCTGGTCCAGCGCCGCCCTGATGTCGGCCTTGGCCGCGGCGATCTGACCCAGCGTGGGGACCTCGGAGCCGGCGAAGTGCCGCTCCGTCAGGCGCACGCAGCCGATGTCCACCGACCGGGCCGCGCGCACGGCCTCCTCGCCCAGCACGAACTCGGTCGAACCGCCGCCCAGGTCGAAGACCAGGTAGGGGGCGGCCACCGTGCCGCCCGCCAGCTCCCTGGTGGCGCCGGTGAAGGAGAGTTGGGCCTCCTCGTCGCCGCTGACCACCTCGGGCTCCACGCCCAGGATCTCGCGCACGCCGCGGGTGAAGTCCGCGCTGTTCTCGGCGTCCCGCGAGGCGCTGGTGGCCACGAAGCGGATCCGCTCGGGGCCCACCCCGTGCTCGGCGATGACCGCCGCGTAGGTGCGGCAGGCCGCGAAGGTGCGCTCCAGCGCCTCGGGGGCCAGCCGCCCGGTGCGGTCCACGTCCTGCCCCAGCCGGACGATGGTCATCCGCCGGTCCAGGTCGGTGATCGCACCGGTGGCCGGGTCCAGCTCGGCGATCAGCAGGCGGATCGAGTTGGTGCCGCAGTCGACGGCGGCGACCTTGACGGCGCTCACTTCTGCTCCTCCTCGGCCTGGCGCTTGGCGGCCCGCTCGGCCGTCTTCTGCTGCTTGGCGGCGATCACGGCCTCGTGGTCCTGCGCTTCGCCCCGCTGCCGCGCCAGCGCCTCGACGCCGGCGTCGACGGCCTCCTCGCTCACGCACGGGCCCTTGCGCCACCACTCGGGCAGCATCGCGAGCGCCTCGTCGCCCAGCGGGTTGACGCCGGGGCCGGCGGCCAGCGAGTGGCCCACCAGCACGTGCAGGCACTTCACCCGGTCCGGCATCCCGCCGGCCGACGGGAAGCCCTCCAGCACCTCGATGGCGTCCCGGCGCGCGATGTAGTCCTCGTGCGCCTTGCGGTACGCGTCCGCCAGCTCCGGGTCCTCGGCGAGCCGGGCCGTCTGCTCCTTCATCACCCCGTCCGCCTCCAGGGTGCCGATCAGCGAGGCGGCCTTGGGGCAGGTCAGGTAGTAGAGGGTCGGGAAGGGGGTGCCGTCCGGCAGCCGCGGGACGGTCTCCACCACGTCGGGGTTGCCGCACGGGCAGCGGTGCGCGACCGCCCGGGTCCCGCGCGGGACGCGGCCGAGCTGGGCCGCGACGGCCGCCAGGTCGCGGTCGGCGACGGGCTCGGGGGTCGGCTGGTCGGCGGCGGGCTGGTTCTGAGTGCTCATCGGGTGCTGTCTTCTCAGGGAGCGGGGGCAGGGGCGGGGGTGGGGGCCGCGGCGGCGACCGCGTCCACCGAGTCCCAGACGGTGGAGTACCAGGACGAGGCCGCCTTGGCGGCGGACTGGCCGGACGGCCCGGCCGGGGGGTGGCCGGCGCCGGCCGAGGGGGTGGGGTCGACCGAGACGAACGGGGTCTCGCCGGGCAGCGCGTAGTGCAGCCGCTCGCGGGCCTGCGCCTTGACGTACTCCGGGTCCTGCCAGCGGGCCCGCTCGATGCGCAGCTGCTCGACCTGCCGGCGGGCCTGCTCGGCCTTGACCCGCTGGGTGTTGATCTCGGAGCGCTGGTTGATGAACTGCCGGGTCGGATAGGCGAGGATCGCCACCAGCGAGCAGAGCACCAGGACCAGCACGGTGGCCCGGCTGGTGAAGCGCGGCCGGGCCGCGAGGCCCGGGATCTTCCAGCCTGCCATCTCTGCGCTTCCCCTCCTGTCGGCCCGGCGGCCCGCGCCCGTCATCGGGCGCTCTCGCGCCGGTGCCCCGGCGTCCACCCTACGGGGTGGACGCCGGGGCACCGGTCAGGCGTGCGGCCGCGCTGGACCACTCCGTCGCGCGGCTGTGCCGGATCACTGCGCGGAGCGACCGTGCTGCCTACTCCGCCGAGCGACTGTGCTGTCTACTCCGCGGAGCGGAAGCGCGGGAACGCGGCGCGGCCGGCGTACTCGGCGGCGTCGTCGAGGATCTCCTCGATGCGCAGCAGCTGGTTGTACTTGGCGACGCGCTCGGAGCGGGCCGGGGCACCGGTCTTGATCTGGCCGCAGTTGGTGGCGACGGCCAGGTCGGCGATGGTGACGTCCTCGGTCTCGCCGGAGCGGTGCGACATCATGCAGCGGTAGCCGTTGCGCTGGGCCAGCTCGACGGCGTCCAGCGTCTCGGTCAGCGAGCCGATCTGGTTCACCTTCACCAGCAGCGCGTTGGCGGTGCCGGTCTCGATACCACGGGCCAGGCGGGCCGGGTTGGTCACGAACAGGTCGTCACCGACCAGCTGGACCTTGGCGCCGAGCTTGTCGGTCATGGCCTTCCAGCCGTCCCAGTCCGACTCGTCCAGCGGGTCCTCGATGGAGACCAGCGGGTAGCTGGCGACCAGGTCGGCGTAGTAGTCGATGAGCTCGGCGGCCGTCAGCGCCTTGCCCTCGAACTGGTAGGCGCCGTCCTTGTAGAACTCGGAGGCGGCCACGTCCAGGGCGAGCGCGACGTCCTTGCCGGGCACGTAGCCGGCCTTCTTGATGGCCTCGGTGATGAGGTCCAGCGCCTCGCGGTTGCTGTCCAGGTTCGGCGCGAAGCCGCCCTCGTCGCCCAGGCCGGTGGACAGCCCGCGCTCCTTCAGCACGCCCTTGAGGGTGTGGTAGACCTCGACGCCCCAGCGGACCGCCTCGGAGAACGACTCCGCGCCGATCGGCGCGATCATGAATTCCTGGATGTCGACGTTGGAGTCGGCGTGCGAACCACCGTTGAGGATGTTCATCATCGGGACCGGCAGCACGTGGGCGTTCGGGCCGCCCAGGTAGCGGAAGAGCGGCAGGTCGCTGGCCTCGGAGGCGGCGTGCGCGACGGCCAGCGAGACGCCCAGGATCGCGTTGGCGCCCAGCGAGGACTTGTCCGGGGTGGCGTCCAGGTCCAGCATGGCCTGGTCGATCAGGCGCTGCTCGGTCGCGTCGTAGCCGACCAGCTCCGGGCCGATCTGCTCGATGACGGCGAGGACGGCCTTCTCGACACCCTTGCCGAAGTAGCGGTTCTTGTCGCCGTCGCGCAGCTCGAGCGCCTCGAAGGCCCCGGTGGAGGCGCCGGACGGGACAGCGGCACGGCCGGTGCTGCCGTCGTCGAGGCCGACCTCGACCTCGACCGTGGGGTTGCCGCGGGAGTCGAGGATCTCGCGGGCTACGACGACATCAATGGACGGCACGAGGCATCTCCTATGCGGAAGCGGTCCTGGGGACAGCGGTCCTTGGGGACGTGGAACGGAGGCGTTACGACCAGCAGCCTAACCGCAAGCATCGGCCCGGCCACGCGGACCTACGCGCTGTCTCACCGTGTGGCCCGGCTACCTACCAGTAGTTCACCTGATTGCTCTGGCGGGGTCACCTGGGTCGGCCGCTCCCCGGGTGGGCCCGGCCGCGACCGGGCCCACCGAGCGGGCGTCAGCCCAGGTGGAGCACCTGGCCGGGCATGATCAGGTCCGGATCCCCGCCCACCGTCGACTCGTTGGACCGGTAGAGCGACTGCCAACCACCGGTCAGGTGCCGGGCCTGGGCGATGGTGGAGAGCGTGTCGCCGGGCTGCACGGTGTAGCCCTGGCCGGCGTCGCTCGCACCGGTGGCGGCCCGCGGCGCGGCCGGGGCCGACGGCGCCGAGGGGGCGGCGGCGGGCGCCGGGGACTGCGCGGGCGCGCCGGCGAACTGGGCGTACACGCTCTGGTGGCTGGTCCAGTACCAGCCACCGTCCGTCTGGTACCAGAAGACCTTGCCGTCGGCGTCCCAGCCGGCCTTCCCCGGGAAGTCCGGGGCGGACGCCTGCGGGGCGGCCTGCGACTGAGCCTGCGTCGGCTGCTGCGGAGCGGCCTGCGGCTTGGTCTGCGGCTTGGTCTGCGCCTGCGACGGCGTCGGGGTCTGCGCCTGCGCGGTGGTGTCGACCACGGCGGTGGCTCCGCCGCGGCCCAGCCCGGCCTTCACCGAGCAGACCGGCCAGGCGCCGGGACCCTGGTCGGCCAGCACCCGCTCGGCCACCGAGATCTGCTGGCCCTTGGTGGCCTGGTTGGCCTGCCCCGCGTACTGGGTGCCGCCGTACGCGGCCCAGGTCGAGGAGGTGAACTGCAGTCCGCCGTAGAAGCCGTTACCGGTGTTGATGCTCCAGTTGCCGGTGCTCTCGCAGTCCGCGACCCGGTCCCAGGTGGAGACCGGGGCGGCGTGCGCGCCGGTGGCGGTGAGCAGCGGCATCGCGAGCCCCGCGCCGGCCACGCCGGCCACGGCGATGACGCGCTCGGTCTGGGTGCGACGACGGTGACGGCCAGTGCCTGCAAACAGCATGAGTGTCCCTCTCCGCACGCCTGCGAGGTGAGCTGTCGGGTTCGGACCGGGAGGCTGGCCCGGCCGCCGGTGCGGAGTCGGATCCGCGGGCGGCTTCACCCCTAGCCGTGGGAGACGGCAGAAAATCCTGGGTCCCCCGCCCCTGCCCAGGGTCGGTCGGTGTCCCGACACGCGGCGGGCAGGACTCGGCGTACCGCGCACGGGGTTCGCAGCTGCGAACTCCAGGGAGGGTAGGCAGATAGCCACATCAATCACAAGCTCATATCGCGTACATCACACGAGAATTACGAACACCGGTCGATCGTCTACCAACTGGCCAGGTATGTCCCGTTTGATGAGCATTCACATCGCCGCCACCTGGGGTGATGCGACACGCCGTCAGCCCCCCATTCGTAGGACCCGTCAGCTGACGGTGGGTGACTCCGGGGTGAAGCTCACCGGGAGTTCCCGCAGGCCACGCATGATCAGTCCGCCCCGCCAGCGCAACTCCTCGGGCTCGGCCGCCAGCTGCAGATCGGGCAGCCGGGTCAGCAGGGTGGCGAGCGCGCGCTGGCCCTCCAGACGGGCCAGCGGGGCGCCGATGCAGTAGTGGATGCCGTGACCGAAACCGAGGTGCGGGTTGTCCTGGCGGGCCAGGTCCAGGGTGTTCTCCTCGGCGAACCGGTCCGGGTCGCGGTCGGCCGCGGCGAGCACCACCAGCACCGGGTCGCCGACCGGGATGTCCGCCGCGCCGATCCGCACCGGCGCGGTGGCGAACCGCCAGGTGGCCAGCTCCACCGGACCGTCGTACCGCAACAGTTCCTCGACCCCGGTGGCCAGCAGGCCCTGCTCGCCGCGGCCCAGCGACTCCTGCAGCAGCGTGCGCTGCCCGGGGTTGCGCAGCAGCGCGTACATGCCGTTGCCGATCAGGTTCACGGTGGTCTCGAAGCCGGCGAAGAGCAGGATGAAGGCCATCGCGGCGGCCTCGTTCTCGGTGAGGTGCTCGCCGTGGTCGCTGGCCCGGATCAGGCCGGAGATCAGGTCGTCGCCCAGGTCCGCCCGCTTGCGGTGGATCAGCTCCAACAGGTAGCCGCGCATCCGCTTGACCGCGCGCGCCACCCCGCCGCGCGGGCCGCCGCCGTGGCGGATCATCATGCCCGCCCAGTCCCGGAAGTCGTCCTGGTCCTCGGACGGCACGCCGAGCAGGTCGCAGATCGCGTAGATCGGCAGCGGGAAGGCGAACTCGTGGATCAGGTCGGCCGAGCCGCGGGCCGCGAAGGAGTCGATCAGGCGGTCGGTGAGCTGCTGCACGCGCGGTTCGAACTCGGCCACCCGGCGGGGCGTGAAGGCCTTGGAGACCAGGCGGCGCAGCCGGGTGTGGTCCGGCGGGTCGATGTTCAGCAGGTGCGTCATCAGGTCCGCCTGCCGCTCGCCGGGGATCCCGACCCGGCCGGTGCGGTGCGCCTGCCCGCTGTGGTGCAGCGGGTTCTTGGAGAGCCGGCCGTCGGCGAGCGCCTGGCGTGCGTCGGCGTACCGGGTCACCAACCAGGCCTCGACCCCGCTCGGCAGCGTGGTCCGGTGCACCGGCGCGTGCTCGCGCAGCCAGGCGTACGCGGGGTAGGGGTCGGCCGCGAAGTCCCAGGTGAACAGGGGCGGCATCGTCGTTTCGGGCTGGTCCGGCATGTCCCGACGGTATCCGGTCCCCGGGAGGGTGAGCCTGGTCACCTGGCGGGTAATCCCTGTTGCGGAGGGTCAGGGCACGCCTACGATCCTCCGATACGCCAGAGGCGGGCGCCGGTGCGGAGTCGCCCCCCAGGGAGGAGCAGGCCATGCGAGTAACCGGGTCAGTGGTGGTCATCGCGGTACTCAGCGGCGGCGACGGAGCCGGACCGGCCCATCGCTTCGCCGCGGCGGGCGCGGCGGGGCTGCTGGTGGCCGACCCGCGTCCCGGGTTCGCCGAGGACCTGGCGGCCGAGCTGGACCGCCCCGGCTGCCCGGTGATCGGGGTCAGCTCCGACATCCACCAGCCCAGCGACATCGCCGCGCTGGTGGACACCGCGGAGAAGCACCTCGGCCCGATCGACCTGTTCTGCGTGGCCGGGCCGGATGGCGAGCGGATCGTCGCGCTCGCCGAGCTGCCCGGCCACCTGCACCGGCTGGCCGAACTGCTCGACCCGCTCGGCGAGGCGATCGGCGAGGTGGTCCCGGCGCAGCGGCAGGTCCCGCGGGCCGCCCGGATCGACCTGGCCAGCTGACCGGACGGGCGGGCCGCCGGGCGGCCGTCCGCCCGGGACCGGCCCTTCGCCGATCAGTCGCTCGCCAGCCCCTCGGCGGTGCGCACCGCGCCCCGGTAGCCCCGGGCCGCCGCGCGCAGCGCCGCGTCCGGGTCCACCCCGGCGTCGTGCGCCCGCTGCACCACGGCCAGCAGCAGCGCGCCCAGCGTCTCGTCGGTCAGTTCCGCCGGCAGCGCGTACGGCGCGTCGGGCACGGCCGTGAAGCCGGCCCGGCGCACCCGGGAGACCAGCTTGGCCGCGTAGGCCAGCGCCGGCAGGCCGGCCGGCACGCCGTCCAGCACGGACTCCCGGTCCTGCTTCTCGGCCGCCTTGAGCGTCTCCCAGTTCGCCTCCACCTGCTCGGCGGTCTGCGCGTCGTGGTCGCCGAAGACGTGCGGGTGGCGGTACATCAGCTTCTCGACGATGTCGCCGGCCACCTCGTCGATGGTGAACGGGTCCTGCTCGTCCTCCTCGGCGATCCGGGAGTGGAAGAAGACCTGCAGCAGCACGTCACCGAGCTCCTCGCGCAGCGTCTGCCGGTCCCCCTCCTCGATCGCCTCGACCAGCTCGTAGGCCTCCTCCACCAGGTACTTCACCAGCGAGGCGTGGGTCTGCTCGGCGTCCCACGGGCAACCGCCCGGCGAACGCAGCCGGTCCATCACCGCGACCAGGTCGAGCAGCCGGGCCCCGGGCAGGTCGTAGGAGCCCGGCAGCAGCTCGATCTCCGGGACCGTGCCGGCCTCCTCCACCGCGATCCGGGCCAGCGCGTCGGTCAGGCCCGGGTCGCCGTCCGGGCTGCCGAGCCAGAGCAGCGGCGCCCGCTGGGCCAGCAACCGGGCCAGCCGGGGCGCGCTGGTGCGCTCGACCAGCTCGACGGTGACCCCCGCCCGGGCCAGCGCGGGCAGTTGCGGGTGCGCGGGGTCGGCGGCCAGCACCAGCGGGGCGGCGCGCAGGGCCTCCCAGGCCGACCAGCTGAGCAGGCCGGGGGCGACGCGGTGGGTGGTGGTCAGCAGGGTCAGCTTCGAGATGTCCACGGCACCGAACCTACCGTCCGCGCGCGGGGCTTCGAAGCCGGCGGCTCAGGGCGCCGGGCCCGGCCGGCCCGGGCGGAGCCGGGCCGGCGTGCGGGAGGTCCTCAGGCCGCCGCGCCGGACTGCGGCAGCCAGTCGGCCGACGGGGCGTCCAGCACGGCCTGCTCGGCGTCCCAGCTGCCGTACCGGGGGTTGACGCTGACCTTGAGCTCGGCCGACGCCTCGGCCAGCAGCTGATGGACCGTCTTGTTGCCCTCGGTGGTGCCGATCTGCTTGCCCGTCAGTGCGGCCAGCTTCTGCAGGCCGATCTGCTCGCGGTAGAAGCCGTCGATCTCCGCCACCGGCACGGCGTGCTTGAGCAGCAGCATCTGCTCGAGCGCCGGCTCGCCGCCCCAGACCTGCGCCTGCTCCGCGCGGACCTGGGCGATCTCGGTCTGCGAGACGGACAGGCCGTTGGACTCCAGCGCGTGCTCGACCACGGCGTTGAACACCATCCCGGAGACGGTCGCCCCCACCAGCCCGCTCTGCTCCTGGTACTGGCCGCTCGGCAGCGCGGCGGCCTGGCTGCGGAACTCCGCCACCCGGGCCTGGACCGCCGCGACGGTGATCCGCTGGTCGCCGACCAACGCCGCGGCGCCGGGGCGTGGCTGGCCCCCGCAGGCGCTGAGCACCACCACCGCCAGCAGCGCGCCGAGCGCGGGCGCGCTGCGGCGGACGGTGCGGCGGGCGGTACGAGGGACGGAGCTGCTGCGGATCACGCGGGGCCTCCCGGGCACGGAACGGGGCTGCGGGGACAACGGTGTTTCTGACTCCTGACGGGACACGAGAATAGGGAGCAGAGCTGCCCGTTGCCCAGACGTTGCACCATTCGGGTCACCCGGATGACCGATCCCGGCCGCTCGGACGCCGCGCTGCGCCATCGGCCCGGCGGCGGACGACGCACCCCGCGCCACCCGCCGCCACCGCCGCCCGCGCCGGCCATCCGCCGCGGCTACTTCTTCGCGGCCGCCAGCTCCTCGAACATCGTGCCGAGGAACGTCGAGCACCAGGCCAGCAGCTCCCGTCCGACCACCGGCTTGCCGCCGATCCGGGCCGTGCTCGGCCGCGGCACCAGCACCTGCCCGGTGCTGGCCTTGACCTGGCTGCGCGGGTAGAGCCGGTTGAGCCGCAGCTGCTGGGACTCGCGCAGGTCCACCGGCCCGAACCGGACGTTGGTCCCCTGCAGGGTGATGTCCCCGACGCCGCAGCGGCGGGCGAACAGCCGCAGCTCGGCGACGAGCAGCAGGTTCTCCACCGGCTCCGGCAGCTTGCCGTAGCGGTCGGTGAGCTCGGCCCGCACCTGCTCGATGTCGTCCGGGGAGTTGACCGCCGCGATCGAGCGGTACGCCTGCAGCCGCAGCCGCTCGCCGGGGGCGTAGTCGTGCGGCACGTGGGCGTCCACCGGCAGCTCGATCTTCACCTCCAGCGGCTCCTCCTCGGCCTCGGCGCCACCGCCCGCCAGCGAGCCGCGGAACTCGGCCACCGCCTCGCCGACCATCCGCATGTAGAGGTCGAAGCCGACCCCGGCGATGTGCCCGGACTGCTCGCCGCCGAGCAGGTTGCCCGCTCCGCGGATCTCCAGGTCCTTCATCGCCACGTACATGCCCGCGCCCATCTCGGTGTGCTGGGCGATGGTGGCCAGCCGCTCGTGCGCGGTCTCGGTGAGCGGCTTCTCCGGCGGGTAGAGCATGTAGGCGTAGCCGCGCTCGCGGCCACGCCCCACCCGGCCGCGCAGCTGGTGCAGCTGGGAGAGGCCGAAGGTGTCGCCGCGCTCGACGATCAGCGTGTTGGCGTTGGAGATGTCGATGCCCGACTCGACGATCGTGGTGGAGACCAGCACGTCGAACTCCTTCTCCCAGAAGTCGACCACCACCTTCTCCAGCAGGTTCTCGCCCATCTGCCCGTGCGCGGTGGCGACCCGCGCCTCGGGCACCAGGTCCTTCAGCCGGGCGGCCGCCTTGTCGATCGACTCGACCCGGTTGTGGATGTAGAAGACCTGTCCCTCGCGCAGGAGTTCGCGCCGGATCGCGGCCGAGATCTGCTTCTCGTCGTAGGGGCCCACGAAGGTCAGCACCGGGTGCCGCTCCTCGGGCGGGGTGGTGATGGTGGACATCTCGCGGATGCCGGTGACCGCCATCTCCAGGGTGCGCGGGATCGGGGTGGCGGACATCGTCAGCACGTCGACGTTGGCCCGCAGCTTCTTCAGCTGCTCCTTGTGCTCGACGCCGAAGCGCTGCTCCTCGTCGACGATCACCAGCCCGAGGTCCTTGAACCTGGTCTCGGAGGAGAAGAGCCGGTGGGTGCCGATCACCACGTCGACCGAGCCCTCCCGCAGGCCCTCCAGCACCGCCTTGGCCTCGGTGTCGCTCTGGAAGCGGCTCAGCGCCTTGACCACCACGGGGAAGTTGGCGTACCGCTCGGCGAAGGTGGAGAAGTGCTGCTGCACCAGCAGCGTGGTCGGCACCAGCACGGCCACCTGCTTGCCGTCCTGGACGGCCTTGAAGGCGGCCCGCACCGCGATCTCGGTCTTCCCGTAGCCGACGTCGCCGCAGATCAGCCGGTCCATCGGGACCGACTTCTCCATGTCCGCCTTCACCTCGGCGATGGTGGTCAGCTGGTCGGGCGTCTCCGCGTACGGGAAGGCGTCCTCCAGCTCGCGCTGCCAGGGGGTGTCCGGGCCGAAGGTGTGGCCGGGGGCGGCCATCCGGGCCGAGTAGAGCTTGATCAGGTCGGCGGCGATCTCCTTGACCGCCTTCTTGGCCTTCTGCTTGGTCTTGGCCCAGTCCGCGCCGCCGAGCCGGTGCAGCGTCGGGGCCTCGCCGCCGACGTACTTGGTCACCTGGTCGAGCTGGTCGGTCGGCACGAAGAGCCGGTCGCCGGGGTGCCCGCGCTTGGCCGGCGCGTACTCCAGCACCAGGTACTCGCGGGTGGCGCCCTGCACGGTGCGCTGCACCATCTCGACGTACCGGCCCACCCCGTGCGCCTCGTGCACCACGTAGTCGCCGGCCACCAGGGCCAGCGGGTCGATGGCGTTGCGGCGCCGCGAGGGCATCCGGCGCATGTCCTTGGTGGAGGACTTCTGGCCCGACAGGTCGGTCTCGGTGATGACGGTGAGCTTGAGCGCCTCGTCGACGAAGCCGTGCTCGATCGAGCCGCAGGAGACGTAGACCACGTCGCGGGTCGGCGCCTGGGTCAGGTCGGCGACCAGCCGGGCCGCGATGCCCTCGTTGCCGAGCACCTCGGCCAGTCGGGAGGCCGGGCCCTGGCCCTCCGTCACCATGACGACCCGCCAGTCGGCGGCCAGCCGCTCCTTGGCGTCGGCGATCGCCCGGGCGGTGTCGCCGCGGTAGGCCTCCACCGCGTGCATGCCCAGCGAGAGGGTGTTGGAGTCGAACTCCAGGATGGCGCTGACCTCGGAGTCGCTGGTGGCGAACGGGCTGACCGACCACCAGGGCAGCCCGATCTCCTGCGCGTGCTCGCGCACGTCCGCCAGCGACCAGAGCGAGGCGGCCGAGACGTCGATCGCCTCCAGGTCGATCGGCCGGTCCCCGCCGGAGGCCGCGGCCACCCAGGAGGCGTGCAGGAACTCCTGACTGGTCGCCACCAGGTCGGCGGCCCGGGTGCGGACCCGCTCCGGGTCGCAGACCACCGTCACGCTGCCGGCCGGCAGCACGTCGAGCAGCAGCTCCATCGAGTCCACCAGCACCGGCGCCAGCGACTCCATGCCCTCGACCGCGATGCCCTGGGCGATCTTGTCCAGGATCTCGGCCAGCTCCGGGTGCGCCTGCGCCAGCTCGCCGGCCCGCGCCCGCACCTCGTCGGTCAGCAGCAGTTCGCGACAGGGCGGCGCCCACAGGCCGTGCTCGGCGATCTCCAGCGAGCGCTGGTCGGCGATCTTGAAGTAGCGGATCTCCTCGATCTCGTCGCCCCAGAACTCCACCCGCAGCGGGTGCTCCTCGGTCGGCGGGAAGACGTCCAGGATGCCGCCGCGCACCGCGAACTCGCCGCGCTTCTCGACCAGTTCCACCCGCGCGTAGGCGGCCGCCGCGAGCCGGCGGGCGATCGTGTCCAGGTCGTGCGACTCGGTGCGGCGCAGCGCCACCGGCTCCAGCTCGGCCAGCCCCTTCACCTGCGGCTGGAGCACCGAACGGACCGGCGCCACCACCACCTGCACCGGACCGGCCGACGGGTCGTCGGCCCTGGGGTGGACGATCCGGCGCAGCACGGCCAGCCGGCGCCCCACCGTGTCGGAGCGCGGCGAGAGCCGCTCGTGCGGCAGGGTCTCCCAGGCGGGGAACTCGGCCACCGCGTCCGGCGGCAGCAGCGAGCGCAGGCTGGCGGCCAGGTCCTCGGCCTCCCGCCCGGTGGCGGTGACGGCGAGGACCGGACGGCCCCGCTCCCCCGCCCCGGCGGCCATCGAGCGGGCCAGCGCGGCGACCACGAACGGGCGGGCCGCGGGCGGGCCGACCAGGTCCAGGTGCTGGCGTTGGCCACTGGCCGCCGCCTCGATCGCCTCGGCGAGGGCGGTGTCGCGGACAACGACATCGAGCAAACCGGTCAGGCTCATGGAGTCTTCTTCGTCCCGTTGCTTCCAGGCGGAGCCCCCCGGCACCGGTGGACGTTCTGCGGCCGGGCAGCTTGATGGGCCCGGCACGCGGTGCGCAGGGGCCGGGTCAGGGTCCCAGGGTACGCCGGGCGGCCCGGGCGGACGCGGCCAGCCACGGCCTCGGGCCGCGTCGCGGCGCGCGTCGCCCCCGCGGCCCGAGTGCCCCCGCCGATCATGCCCATGACCTGCGGGTCGGACGGGAAGCTCGATTGTCAAGAAGTGGACACACTCCTGTCACTGCCCGTCCATGGACGGCGCGCACCATGGATCACGTGCCCGCCCGTTCCAACCGTGGGGGATGGACCTGGTGGGCCGCACGCACTCCGATGGGGGTCGGGGTGTGAGGCCGGGCGACCCTGGGTGGGGGCGCCCGCCCGAGCGTCGGGAGTCGTGGCGCCCTTCTCTGGAGGGCGCCACGGGTCCTGACCGACCGCCGGATCCCGGCCCACCCGGTTCGGGTGATCCTTGCCGCCTCCTGCGCCGAAACACCTCCGGCCGCCCTGCCCGCTCCCTACCCTGGTGAAGACGGTGTGCGGATGCCGTCGCAGCGATGGAGGGGGTACCTCGTCATGCGCGTCGTCATCGCGGGTCAGGGCTACGTCGGACTGCCGCTCGCGGTCCGCGCGGCCGAGGTCGGGTACCAGGTGGTCGGCTACGACGTGGACCCACGCCGGGTGGAGCGCCTGGCCCGCGGCGAGTCGTACGTGGAGGACATCCCCGCCGAGCGGCTCGCCCCGCTGCTGGCCGCCGGCGCCTACCGGCCCACCACCGACCCGGCGGCGGTGGCCGGCTTCGACATCGCGGTGATCACCGTGCCGACCCCGCTGCGCGACGGGGTGCCCGACCTCTCCTACATCGAGGCCTCGGCGACGCTGCTGGGCGAGCACCTGCGCCCGGGCGCCACCGTGGTGCTGGAGTCCACCACCTACCCGGGCACCACCGAGGAACTGCTCGCGCCACTGCTGGAGAAGGGGTCGGGTCTGAGCGCCGGGCGCGACTTCCATCTCGGCTACAGCCCCGAGCGGATCGACCCGGGCAATCCGCAGTGGCACCTGGAGAACACCCCCAAGGTGGTCTCCGGCCTGGATGCCGCCTCGCTGCGCGCGGTGGACGGCTTCTACCGCCGACTGGTGGAGCGCACCGTGCCGGTCTCCTCCTGCAAGGAGGCCGAGCTGACCAAACTGCTGGAGAACACCTTCCGGCACGTCAACATCGCGCTGGTCAACGAGTTGGCGATGTTCGCGCACGACCTGGGGATCGACGTCTGGGAGGCGATCGACGCCGCCTCCACCAAGCCGTTCGGCTACCTGCGCTTCACCCCGGGCCCGGGGGTGGGCGGGCACTGCCTGCCGATCGACCCCTCGTACCTGTCCTGGCGGGTGGAGCGGGCGCTGGGCCAGTCCTTCCGCTTCGTCGAGCTCGCCAACGACGTCAACAGCCACATGCCCGACTACGTGGTGCGGCGGCTGGCGGAGGCGCTCAACGAACGGCGCCAGCCGGTGAAGGGCTCACGGGTGCTGCTGCTGGGCCTGGCGTACAAGAAGAACACCGGCGACGCCCGGGAGACCCCGGCGGCCCGGATCGCCGAGCTGCTCGGCCGGATGGGCGCCGAGGTGCGCGCCGCCGACCCGCACGTGGTGACCGGCGTGCACGTGGACGGCCCCGGCGTGCCCGGGCCGCGCGGCTCCGCCGAGAACGCCCCCTTCGCGGGGGTGGTGCGGGTGGAGGCCACGGTCGAGGAGCTGGCCGCGGCGGACGCGGTGGTGCTGCTGGCCGACCACGACGAGTTCGACTACCCGGCGGTCACCGAACACGCCCGCTACGTCCTCGACTGCCGCCGCCGGCTCAGCGGGGCGACCGTCGAGGTGCTGTAGCGCGTCCGGTCCCGGTCGCTGCCGGGTTCAGGTCCGGCGGCGGCCCACCGTGTTGGGCAGCGAGTCCAGCTGGACCTCGTCGTCGATGATCACGATCTTGGGGATGATCGCGGTCTGCGCCGCCGGGTCGGTGGCGGGCGCGGCCGGCGGCGCGTCCTTGGAGGCCCCGGGCGGCGGGCTGACCGGGCGCGGGGGCGGGCGAGAAGGCCCCGCCGACCGGAGCGGCGTCGGCCAGCAGGCGCAGGTCGGCGTCGGGACGGCGCTTCGCCTCGGTCGCGCCCGGGGAGGGCTTGCCGGACGGGAGCGGAGGCAGCGTCAGGGGCTGGAAGACGTACCGGCCGTCGTTCGGGGTCTCCAGTCCGGGCAGGTCGGTGCGCTCCACCGAGGTCATCGCGAACGCGGCGGCGGTGCCGGTGGGCAGCACCACCAGCGCGGCGCTCGGTC
>NZ_BAAALF010000100.1:0-29022 GCF_039528135.1 Kitasatospora nipponensis
CGAAGGCGAGCGCCGTGACGATCACCACCGCCACCAGGAACGTGATGTGTTCCATAACCCAAGCAATCCTTGTTGTTGTCGGACCGGCGTGTTCCCCAGTCGTCTGCAGTCGTGACGGTAGGGATGGTGGGTGAACGGGAGGTTAACTACCTCGGTCTTCCTGGATCCATGCATGACGGGAGTCTTTCCGCTGTGCGGACTTCAGATGACGTGACCCGGTTTGACCTGGGCTTCTGTGCTGGATCGTCCGTTTTGCGGGGTAATCATGAGATCTGCGTCACGACGCACCGTCAGCTGAGAATTCATCAGCCGGTGGGGAGGCGGCCTGCCGGATGTGGCCCTTCCCATGGCAGGATCGTGCGGGGTCCGCGTTCGGCGGGCCGGGCGGAATCCGCGTGCGAAGACCGGCCAGGCCGGGGGCGCCGCGGGGGTCGTCAGGGGAGGACCGAGCGAGGGGGAGGCGGGCCCGTGCGAGCTGTGGGACGCGATCGGATCATCGGAACGCAACCGTGGCTGCGAGCCGCGCTGCGCTGTGGGGCGGTGCTCGCCATGGCCGCCCTCGCGCTGCCGCTGGCCGGCCAGGCGGCGTTCGCGGCGCCCGCGCCCACCCCGTCGGCCTCGGCCACCGCGACCCCGGGCAACCCCGCGGACCCGCTGGCCGCCGCCGAGGCCACCCTGGGCCCGCTGCTCGACAAGGTCCACCTGCTCTACCAGAACGCCGAGGCCGCCACCGAGCAGTACAACGCCACCGCGACCCGACTGGCCGTCCAGCAGGGCGACCTCGCGGCCGTCAACGCCAAGCTGGACCAGCAGCAGAAGGTCGTCGACGCCGGGATCGACGTGGCCGCCGAGCTGGCCGCCGCCCAGTACCGCAACGGCAACCTCTCCGCCTACGGCGAGCTGCTGCTCACCCAGGACCCCTACCAGGCGGTCCACCTCGGCGAGCTGCTGGCCGCCGCCGGCCGGTCGCAGGCCGCCTTCATCGCCCAGCTCAAGACCGACCAGGCCGCGCTGGAGGAGCTCAAGACCCAGTCGAGCGCCGCGCTGGCCGACTCCAAGGTGCTGCTCGCCCAGCAGGACAAGAGCAAGGCCGACATCGCCCAGCAGCTGGCCACCGTCGAGCAGCTGGTCTCCAGCCTGACCGGCGCGCAGCAGACCGAGCTGCAGCAGCTGGAGAAGCAGCAGGCCGACCAGGCCCAGGTGGCCTTCCTGGCCTCCGGCGCGCTGGGCCAGGGCGAGCGCACGCCGTCCGTCGCCGGCCGGGCCGCGGTCGCCTTCGCGCTGGCGCAGCTCGGCAAGCCGTACGAGTGGGGCGCCACCGGCCCCGGCACCTTCGACTGCTCGGGCCTGACCTCGCAGGCCTGGCTGCACGCCGGGGTCTCCATCCCGCGCACCAGCCAGGACCAGTGGGCGGGGCTGCAGCACGTGCCGCTCAACCAGCTGCGCCCCGGTGACCTGGTGGTCTACTACGCGAACGCCGAGCACGTCGCCCTCTACATCGGCGGGGGACTGGTGGTGCAGGCCCCGCACACCGGCGCCGTGGTGCGGGTCTCGCCGATCGGGATGGCGCCGATCCTGGGCGCGGTCCGGCCGGACCCGCAGGACACGGCCGACGACCAGGGCGGCGCCTGGAAGGTGCCGGACGTGCTGCAGAACCTGCAGACGCTGACCCCGATCGCACCCGGGCTCGCCACCGTGCAGGGGCTGCCGACGGTGGCGCCGCTGCCGGCCGGCGCGCCGATCGTCCCGCTGGTGTCGGCGCCGCCGATGGGCCCGGTGGTGCCGACCGGCCAGGGTCAGTCGACCGCGCCCGGCTCGCCCTCGCCGTCGTCCTCGGCCTCCGGGACGCAGCCGTCCGCGCCCGGCACCTCGCCGAGCGACTCGCCCTCGGGCTCCGGCACGGCCACGCCGGGCGGCAGCGCCTCGCCGTCCGGGACCTCCACGCCCTCCGAGAGCGCCTCGACGCCGGCCACCGGCTCGCCCACCGGGTCGCCGACGGGCGGCTCGACCGCGACCGGCAGCCCCACCGGCTGCTCGCCGACCGGCGGCTCGTCGGCCCCCTCGACCCCGGTCACCGGCTCGCCCACCGCCGGCGCCACCGGATCCGCCTCGGCGGCCGGCTCGAACAGCCCCTCGGGCAGCGCTCCGGCCGCCACCACCACGCCGAGCCACTGAGCCCGGTCAGCCGGCGCGCGGCACACCGGCCCGGCCCACCGCGATCACCGCGGCGGGCCGGCCCGGTGGCGTGCCGACGGGCCCCGGGTCAGCTCGGCTCGGAGTCGGCCTCGAAGCGGATCACCACGGCCTTCGAGGTCGGCGTGTTGCTGATGTCCGCGGTGGAGTCCAGCGGGACCAGTACGTTGGTCTCCGGGTAGTACGCGGCCGCGCCGCCCCGGGCGACCGGGTAGTGCACCACGCGGAAGTGCGGCGCCCGGCGCTCCACCCCGTCGCGCCACTCGCTCACCAGGTCCACGTAGCCGCCCTCGGTCAGGCCCAGCTCGGCCGCGTCCGCCGGATTGACCAGCACCACCCGGCGCCCGCCGGTGATGCCCCGGTAGCGGTCGTCGAGGCCGTAGATCGTGGTGTTGTACTGGTCGTGCGAGCGCAGCGTCTGCAGCAGCAGGCGGCCGGCCGGGACCTCGGGCGCGGTCAGCGCGTTGACCGTGAAGTTGGCCTTGCCGGTGGCGGTGGGGAAGCTGCGGCTGTCGCGCGGGCCGTGCGGCAGCGCGAAGCCGCCGGCCTTGCGGACCTTGGTGTTGAAGTCGGCGAAGCCCGGCACCACCCGGGCGATCCGCTCGCGCAGGGTGTCGTAGTCGTCCGCGAAGTCCTCCCACGGCAGCTGGTCGCCGGCGCCGAGGGTGGCGCGGGCGAGCCGGCAGACGATGGCCGTCTCGGAGAGCAGCCCGGGGGCCGGCGGGCGCAGCCGGCCCTGCGAGGAGTGCACGATGCCCATCGAGTCCTCGACGGTGACGAACTGGTCGCCCCGGGGCGTGCGGTCGCGGTCGGTGCGGCCCAGGGTGGGCAGGATCAGCGCCCGCGCGCCGGTCACCACGTGCGAGCGGTTGAGCTTGGTGGAGACGTGCACGGTGAGCCGGCAGCGGCGCATCGCGGCCTCGGTCACCAGGGTGTCGGGGGTGGCCGCGACGAAGTTGCCGCCCATCGCGAAGAAGACCTTGACCCGTCCGTCGCGCATGCCCCGGATGGTGTCCACCGAGTCCAGGCCGTGGTGGCGCGGCGCGGCGAAGTCGAACTCCTTGTCCAGCGCGTCCAGGAAGGCGGTGGACGGCCGCTCGAAGATGCCCATGGTCCGGTCGCCCTGCACGTTGCTGTGCCCGCGCACCGGGCAGACCCCGGCGCCGGGGCGGCCGACGTTGCCGCGCAGCAGCAGGAAGTTCACCACCTCGCGGATGGTCGGCACGGCGTGCTTGTGCTGGGTGAGGCCCATCGCCCAGCAGACGATGATCTTCTCGGACTTCAGGACGAGCCGCGCCAGTTCCTCGATCTGCTCGGCCGGCAGCCCGGTGGCGGCGAGCACCTCGGCCTGCGTGGTCTGCTCGGCCTCGGCGGCGAACTCCTCGAAGCCGTGGCAGTGTTCGGCGACGAAGGCGTGGTCGACGCCGTCCGCCGCCAGGATCGCCTTGTTCAGGGCGCGGAAGAGCGCGAGGTCGCCGCCGAGCCGGATCTGCAGGAAGAGGTCGGTCAGCTTGGTGCCGTGCCCGACCAGGCCGCGCGCGTTCTGCGGGTTCTTGAAGCGCTCCAGACCGGCCTCGGGCAGCGGGTTGACGCTGACGACCGTCGCACCGGCCCGCTTGGCCCGCTCGAGCGCGGAGAGCATCCGCGGGTGGTTGGTGCCCGGGTTCTGGCCGGCCACGATGATCAGGTCGGCCTGGTAGAGGTCCTTCAGGCTGACGCTGCCCTTGCCCACGCCGAGCGTCTCCACCAGGGCCGAGCCCGAGGACTCGTGGCACATGTTGGAGCAGTCCGGCAGGTTGTTGGTGCCCAGCCGGCGGGCGAACAGCTGGTAGGCGAAGGCGGCCTCGTTGCTGGTGCGGCCGGAGGTGTAGAAGGCGGCCTCGTCGGGGCTGTCCAGCGCGGTGAGCTCCTCGGCCACGATCGCGATGGCCTGCTCCCAGCTCACCGGGGTGTAGTGGTCGGCGCCCTCCTCCAGCAGCATCGGCTCGGTGAGCCGGCCCTGCTGGCCCAGCCAGTAGCCGGAGCGCTCGGCCAGCTCGCCGACCGGGTGCTCGGCGAAGAACGCGCGGGTGATCCGGCGCTCGGTGGCCTCCTCGGCGACCGCCTTGGCGCCGTTCTCGCAGAACTCGGCGGTGTGCGGTTTGTCCGGCTCGGGCCAGGCGCAGCCGGGGCAGTCGAAGCCGCCGTGCTGGTTGACCTTGAGCAGGGTCGCCAGCGCGCGGCGCGGGCCCATCTGCTCGTTCGCCATCCGCAGGCTGTGGCCGACGGCCGGCAGCCCGGCCGCCGCGTGCTGCGGGGCGGCCACCGCGGGCGCGTCCTGCGCCGGGTCGCTCTGCGGGGCCTGCTTGGCCATGACCGTGCACCTCCTGCTGGATCAGGGCCGCGCCGTCGTCAGCCCCGCCCCCATCCTGTCACCTCCGTCCAGCCGTTCGCGCTGGTCGGTCGGGTCGGGCAGCTCGCGCGGGTGCGGCCGGTCGGCCGGGTCGCACGGGTCGCGCGGGCCCAGCGGGTCGGCGGCGAGGGCGCGCAGCAGCGCGCGGGCGGCGGCGTCGTTCTGCCGGAAGCTCGGGGCGTTGATCCGCGGGCGGGCGAAGGCGGCGAAGGCCCGGCCGTTGGTGTGCGGGCCCAGGGCGACCCGGCGCGGGTGCCCGGCGCCGCCGAGCGAGGGGTCGAGCACCCGGCCGTCGGCGGGGGAGGTGGTCAGCAGTCCGGACCGGTGGACGTGCTGCGCGTCCGCGACCACCTCCTCGGCCAGCTCACCGGCGCGCAGCAGCGCGGCCAGCAGGTGGTCCTCGGTGCGGTCCAGCGCGTGCTTGGGCAGGTAGGCGTCGATCAGCGCGGTGGCGGTGACCCGGTGGCCGGGCACGCTGGGGCTGCTGGCCACGAAGGTGCCCCCGGCCTCGTCCAGCTCCACCGCCAGGTCGGCGCCCAGGAAGTGCACGACGCCGGCCTCGGAGAGGGCCAGCAGCTCGCGCAGCCGGAAGCCCGGCGGGCCGGAGGCCAGGAAGCTGAAGAAGCCGTGCCACCAGCCGTCCAGCTCGCGGGCGGTGGAGCGGGCGGTCAGCCGGCCGGCCGCCAGCACCCGGGGCAGCTGGCCGTAGAGCGAGAGCAGGGCCAGGAAGGCGCCCAGGTCGGCACTGTGGGCGGGGTCGGCGCGCCGCTCGACGTCCGCCCGCAGGTAGCCGCACAGGTGCTCGCGCAGCGCCTGCGGATCGGCGAACCGCAGGCCGGCCAGTGGGTGGTCCAGGTGCTCGAAGTCCAGCCGGTCGGCCGGGTCCGGGACGCCGGCGGCCACCAGGTCGGCCCGCTCGTCGGTGTACCAGTCGAACCGGTCGTAGCCGGCCAGGAAGTCGGCCCAGGGCAGCGTGGTGCGCTCGGGGTGGGCGTGGAAGAGCTCGTGGTAGTAGCCGAAGCCGATCTCCTTGGCCATCAACGGCCAGATGTCGCGGCGCAGTTCGAGCTGTCCGGGGCGGGCGAGCAGCTGCTCGACACCGTCCGGCCCGAAGTACCGCGGCAGTGGCGCGGGCGGGCCCTGCAGCCGGTAGCCGGTCTTGGCGTGGTACGGCACGCCGCGCCGCGAGCCGACGTGCAACACCGGCTCGCGGCCCGAGGGGCGGTAGCGCAGGGTGCCGTCGGGCAGGTGCTCGAAGCGACCGCCGCGGCCCTCGGTGAGCAGTGCGGTCAGGTCCACGAAGGCCAGCCCGAAGCCGCGCAGGATCACCTGCTCGCCCGCCGCGACACCGGCCAGCGGGCCCTCCGCCTCGGTGGAGAACGCCGGCGGCAGGTGGAACCGGCCGTGCCGGGCGGCGAACTCGGCGCTGACGGTGTGGGCTTCGTCCAGGTCCGCGCCCAGGTGGCCCAGCGCCAGCACGACCTGATCACCTGTCAGCTCGACGCCGGAGGCGAGCGTGACGCGCTGCGGGCCGTCCGGCGCGCCGGTCAGGGCGATGGCGCGCCCGCGGTGCACGGTGAGGGTGATCCACTCGGGCAGGTCGGCCACGGCCCGGCGGAACACCCAGTCCAGGTAGGCGCTCAGCGCCCGCCGGGTGGCGAAGTCGCCGGGTGCCAGCGCGTCCAGCTCGGCCCGCACCGCCGGATCGGCCGGCTCCAGGTGCGGGGCGAACTCCTCGCGGTGGGCGGCCCATCGGGCGAGCGAGGGGCCGGGGCGGACCGGGCCCTCGATGGCCGAGCGCTCGTCGGTGAACATGGTCACGTCCTCGGCCATCGAGTTCATCCGCAGCAGCGGTGACTGCTCGTGGCGCCAGATCCGCCCGCCGCCGGGCGGGTACGGGTCGACCAGGTGGATCTCCACGCGCCGCCGGGGCGGCAGGAGTTCGGCGGCGTTGGCGGCGAGCCGCTCGATCAGACCGGTGCCGCGCGGGCCGGCGCCGACGATCACCACGGTGCGGGCGGCGGGCGGTGGGCCCGCCGGTCCGTCGGCGGGCGGGGCGCTGTGCGAGATGGCCATGGCCGGGCTCCGGGGCAGGCGTGGAAGGGGCGGGGTCCGGGCGGGCCCGGATCCGGTCGGCGTCACGCGGGCCGCGTCCCTCAACGCGGCGGCACAGCTCTCACTCCGGTTCGGATCGTACGCGGAGGCGGGGAACGGCTGTCAAGGTCGTTCGCTCGCGCCCGACTCGAGCAGGCGGTTGACGAAGTCCGCGACGCACTGCTCAACTTGGGCCATGAACGCCGCGCCGCCGCTGGTCACCCGCGACCACATCGACTTCGGTCGGGTGTGGTCCGCGGCGTGTCGCGGCTGACGCCGGCACGGGCCCGCTGAGCGGCCCCGCCACCCGCTCGGGACCGCCTCCCTCCGCGGCCCGACCCCGCCCGGCCCTCGCCGGGTAGCGCCTCGCCCCGCCCGCTGCCTGCCGCGTCCTTCGCCCGCGCCGTGCCGTCACATCGCGCCGCCGTGCGATGCCGTGCGATGCCCTGCGATGCCCCGCCCTGCCCTGCACCCGTCCGGAGAAAGGCAGTTCGCCATGCCCGTCGAGTTCCTCGGGATCGCCGCCACCGGCGACGGTTCGCAGACCACCGCCCGCAGCACCGCCGCCTTCGACCGCGACTACACCCTGCGCCTGGCCCGCGCGCACGAGGAGCACGGCTGGGACCGGGTGCTCTTCGCCTACGGATCGAGCTCGCCCGACCCGGTGCCGGCCGCCGCGTTCCTGGCCGCCCGGCTGGAGCGGCTGCAGATCCTGCTCGCCCACCGCCCCAACGTCTCCGCCCCCACCCTGGCCGCCCGCACCTTCGCCACCCTGGACCAGATCAGCCAGGGCCGGCTGACCGTACACTTCATCACCGGGGGCAACGACCACGAGCAGCGCCGCGAGGGCGACGTCCTGACCAAGGACGAGCGATACGACCGGACCCGCGAGTACATCCGGATCGTCAAGCAGGCGTGGACCAGCCGGGAGCCGTTCGACCACGAGGGCACGCACTACCGCTTCCACGACTTCGTCGCGGACGTCTTCCCCGTCCAGCAGCCGCGCCCGGACGTCTCGTTCGGCGGCTCCTCGCCGGCCGCGTACGCGGCGGGCGGCGCGGAGGCGGACATCTACTGCCTCTGGGGCGAGCCGCTGGCCGAGACCGCCGCGCAGATCGAGCAGGTGCGCCGGGCGGCGGCCGCCGCCGGACGGGCCGAGGCGCCGCGCATCCAGGTCGCGTTCCGTCCGATCATCGCGCCCACCGAGGAGCTGGCCTGGGAGAAGGCGCACCGCACGGTGGCGGCCATCTCGGCCCGCCGGGCCTGTTCGCCGGGCCCGCTGCGGCGCGCCGGCGACCCGGCGGCCGGACCGGAGAACACCGGCTCGCAGCGCCTGCTGGCGATCGCCGCGGCCGGTGAGCGCTACGACCGCGCGCTCTGGACCCCCACCGCCGCCGCCACCGGCGGGGCCGGCAACTCCAACGCCCTGGTCGGCACGCCCGAGACGGTCGCCGAGGCGCTGCTCGACTACTACGACCTCGGGGTGGAGATCCTCTCCGCCCGTGGCTACCACCTGCTCGACGACGCCGTCGACTTCGGCCGGTACGTGATCCCGCTGGTGCGCGCCGAGGTGGCCCGCCGCGACGCCGCGAAGGCCCGCCGGGCCGCGGACGCCGAGCGTGACCGCCACCAGCTGATCGCCCTTCAGGTCTGACCGCCCGGCACCGCGGGCCCGGCCGTCCTTGCCCGGCGGCCGGGCGCTCGCGGTCCCGGGGAACCGTCCGCCGGCGCGACACCCGGTCCCGATAGGCTGATCGGTATGTCAGATGACGCGGGGAAGCCGCCGAACAGCCGCTACCAACTGGTGCGCGCCCTGGGCCACAGCGCCGCCGGCGTGGTCTGGGAGGGGCTGGACCGCGAGCTCGGCCATCAGGTGGCCGTCCGCGTCGTCGGCCCCGAGTGCGCGGCCGGGCCCGAGTCCGTGGCGCGCTTCCTGACCGAGGCCGCCGCGGTGGGCCGGCTGGCCCACCCGCACCTGGTGACCGTGCAGGACACCGCCGAGCGGACCCTGGTGATGGAGCTCCTGCGCGGCCGCACCCTGGACACCGTGATCGCGGCCGGTCCCCTCGACCTGGGCCACGTGCTGGTCTGGGCCCAGCAGGTGACCCTGGCCCTCCAGGCGGCGCACACCGCCGGCGTGGTGCACTGGGGCCTCAAGCCCGCCCGGCTGCTGATCGGCGAGCAGGGCGGCCTCAAGGTGCTCGACTTCGGCGTCGCCCACCTGGCCCCGGCCGCCACCACCGGCGGCGCCCCCTACCTCGCCCCCGAGCAGTGGCAGGGCAGCCCCTCCGACGGTCGCACCGACCTCTACGCGCTGGGCTGCGTGCTCTTCGAACTCTGCACCGGCCGGCGCCCGTTCGAGGGCCTGCAGGCCCAGGAGCTGATGCACCGCCACCTGCACGACGTGCCGCAGCGGCCCGCCCTGCTGCGCCCGGGCATCCCCGCGGCGCTGGACGAGCTGATCGTCGCGCTGCTCGCCAAGGACCGCACCGGCCGGCCGGCCGACGCCGCCGAGGTCCGCGGCCGGCTGGCCACGATCGCGGCCGGCTTCCAGGGCGAGGCCGAGCCGGAGGGCGTGGCGCGGATCCGGGGCCAGGTGGACCAGGCCTGGGCGCTGGGCGAGGCGGGCCGGGCGGGCGAGGCGGTGCAGTGGCTGGGCTTCCTGGTCACCGAGGCGGCCCGCACGCTGGGCCCCACCAGCCCGCAGACCCTCCAGGTCTGCTACGACCTCGCCATCTGGCGCAGCATGGCCGAGGACGTCACCGGCGCCGTGGGGTTGTTGACCGATCTGCTGCCGCTGATGCTGGCCGTGCTCGGACCGGGGCACGAGGACGTGGCCCGGGCGACCAAGGACCTCTGGTCCTACCAGCGCGACCTGCAGCGCCGCCGGTACCAGGTGGGCAGCGGGGTCCGGCCGGGCGAGGTGGCGATGCTGCTCGGGCTCCCGCCCTACCCCTGGCCGCCGCAGGTCCGCTAGGGCGCGGCCGCCCGCAGCCGTTCGCAACAGGTTCGCAGTCCCGAGTACAGGCACCGCTCGTCGAAAAGGGGAGAGATGAGAGCCGGCGAACTGCTGGGGGAGCGCTATCAGTTGGTCCGCGAGCTGGGCCGGGGCGGGTTCGGCGTGGTCTGGGAGGCCTACGACCGGCGGCTGGGCCGGCAGGTCGCGGTGAAGACGCTGCACCAGAACCACGACCGGGCGGCCGCCTCCGACCTCGCCCGGCTGCGGCGCGAGGTGGAGGTGCTGGCCAGGCTGGCGCACCCGCACATCGTGGTCGTCTTCGACCTGGGCGAGGTCCGCACCGACGAGGAGCTCTTCAGCTACGTGGTGATGGAACTGCTCGGCGGCCCGACGCTGGCGCAGGTGATGGCCGCCGGCCGCTGCGAGCTGCCCCTGGCCCTGGAGTGGGCGCGCCAGCTCTGCACCGCGCTGGGGGCCGCGCACGCCGCGCGGGTCGTCCACCGGGACGTCAAGCCGGAGAACATCATGTTCGGCGCCGCGGACCGCGCCGTCCTCAAGGTGCTCGACTTCGGCATCGCCCAGTACGAGGACAACCAGGACCCGCTGACCACCACCGGCTCGGTGATCGGCAGCGTGCGCTACCTGGCCCCCGAGCGCTGGCGCGGCGAGCCCGGCACGGCCGGCTCGGACCTGTACGCGGTCGGCTGCGTGCTGTACGAACTCTTCACCGGGCAGCGGCCGTTCACCGCCACCCAGCACTACGGCCTGATGGTGCAGCACCAGGAGCACGTGCCCGAGCGGCCCGCCGCGCTGCCCGCGGACGTGGCCGACCTGGTGATGGACCTGCTCGCCAAGGACCCGGAGCAGCGGCCCGCCGACGCCGCCCAGGTGGCCCGCCGGCTCGCCCGCGCGGCCGAGGCGGTGCGCGGGCTGCGCCGCCGCGCGGACGCCGCCTTCGTGGCCGCCACCGAGGGCCGGGCCGCCGACGCGGTGCGTGAACTCCAGGACGTGATCCCGCAGTTCGCGCTGACCTTCGGCCCGCAGGACGGTCGGACGCTGCGCACCTGCCACGACCTGGCGGTGAGCCTGGAGCGGGCCGGCCGGCGGGCCGAGGCGTACGGCCTGCTGCGCGAACTGCTGCCGGCCGCGGAGCGGGCGCTGGGCGAGCGGCACCAGGACGTCGAGGACCTGCGCCACCGCCTGGAGCGGACCGCCGCCGAGCTGACTCCGGCCGAGCTGGGCAACCCCGAGCCGCCCGCGGGCCTGCTCGCCGAGCTGCTCGGCGCTGTCAACCGTATGCCCGCCTGATTCGAGCCCCCCGCCCCTTGGAGGAATTGATAGGAACTGGCCGACGGCCACCCCCTGGTTCGCCCTCACCAGGCGTTGATATACCTCGGATGCACAGGCTCGGCGGTGTGCGGCCGCCGCGCGTCATGCGCGATGACCACAGGTGGTGATGGGCAGATGAAGCTCCTCCGTGTTGGCCCCCCGGGTGCCGAGCGCCCGGCCGTGCTCGGCCCGGACGGCACCGCGTACGACCTCTCGGGGCGCACCCGAGACCTCGACGGCGCCTTCCTCGGCGAGCTGGACCCGGCCGAGCTGGCCGCGGCGGTCGCCGGCGGGGAGTTCCCGGTGCTGGAACTCGCGGGGCAGCGGCTGGGCGCGCCGGTGCCCCGGCCCGGCAAGGTGGTCTGCGTGGGCCTGAACTACCGCGACCACGCGGCGGAGGCGGGCGCCGCGATCCCGGCCGAGCCGGTGCTCTTCCTCAAGGCCAGCAACACCGTGGTCGGCCCCGACGACGAGGTGCTGGTGCCGCGCGGCAGCAGCAAGACCGACTACGAGGTCGAGCTCGCCCTGGTGATCGGCCGCACCGCGCGTTACCTGGAGAGCGACGCCGCCGCGGCGGCCTGCATCGCGGGCTACACGATCTCCAACGACGTCACCGAGCGGGCCTTCCAGCTCGAGCGCGGCGGCCAGTGGGACAAGGGCAAGTGCTGCGAGACCTTCAACCCGCTGGGCCCCTGGCTGGTCACCCCCGACGAGGTGGGCGACCCGCAGGCGCTGGGCCTGCGGCTGTGGGTCAACGGGGAGCTGCGGCAGGACGGCAGCACCGCGGAGATGATCTTCCCGGTGCTGGAGACGGTCCGCTACATCAGCCAGTTCATGGTGCTGGAGCCGGGCGACGTGGTGACCACCGGTACGCCGGCCGGCGTCACGATGGGACGCCCCGGCACCGCCTTCCTGCAGCCCGGCGACGTGCTGGAGCTGGAGATCGAGGGCCTCGGCCGCCAGCGCCAGGTGCTCGGCAAGGCCTGAGCCGGGTGGGGGCCGCCCCGGCGGCGGCCCGCGCACCCGGCCGGCCTCAGACCTCCTCGGCGGTGACCCGCAGGCCGCCCAGCCGCTCCAGCAGCCGGGCCGCCCGCCCGCCCGGCGCCTCCAGCGCGAGCAGCCCGGCCAGCACCTCCGCGCTCTGCGGGTCGTGCGCCGCCGAGGTCGCGGTCATCGCCACGAACTCGTCGACCAGCCAGTCCCGCAACTCGGCCGGCGGGATCTGCCGGCCCTCGTCCAGCCAGCTCAGCGAGGCCGCCTCGACCACCGAGATCCAGGAGCGGACCAGCAGGGTCAGCCGTGGCCCGGCCTCCCGCACGCCCATGTAGCGCAGCGTGCGGCGCAGCGCGGTGCGGCGCACCTCGTCCACGATGGCGCTGGTCCGGGCGGTCTCCACCACCGAGCCACCGCGCAGCAGCGCGCCGTAGCCGGCGTCGTGCTCGGCCACGAAGGAGAAGTAGCCGTCCAGCACCGCGGCCAGCTGCTCGGTCGGGGTGCCGCGCTGCGGGACCAGGAACCGGCTGGTCAGCTCCTCGGCGGCGCTGCGCAGCGCCGCCTCGTACAGCTGCTGCTTGCCGCCGGCGAAGTACCGGTAGACCAGCGGGCGGGAGGCGCCGGAGGCCGCGGCCACGTCGTCCAGGCTGACCTCGTCCGGCGGCCGGGTGCTGAAGAGCGACAGCGCCACCGCGATCAGCTGCTCGCGCCGCTGCTGCACCGGCAGCCGCCGGTAGCCGGAGCGGCGGGTCCGCTCCGCGGCCGGGCCGCGCCCGGGTTCCGCGGCCGGGGCGGCGGATCCGGGGGCCGCCGGTGGAACGGGCAGGTCGGTGGCTTCCATGGCGGTCAGCGTAGTGCGCCGCCGGCGGGCCGGACCCGGGCGGGCGGCGTCGATGTCGCCGCCGCGGTTGCGGAAAGGGGCTTGCAATGCGTGGGCGCTGCGAAAAGATGGCCGAATGCCTTCCGAATCCAACCTCTCCGCCGCCGCCGGCCGCACCCCGCGCCAGGTGGCGGACGCCTATGTCCAGGCCCTGGCCGACATCGACCCGCTGACCGCGGTCTACCTCGGCCTCAATCCCGAGGACGACCGGCTGCCGGACCTCTCGCCGGCCGGCCACGCCGCGCTGGCCGCGCTGGCCCGGCGCACCCTGGCCGAGCTGGACGCCGCCGAGGCGGCCGCCGAGCTGACCGCACCGGCCGACCCGGCCGCCGAGCACCGCTGCGGCCGGCTGCTGCGCGAGCGGCTGACGGCCGAGCTCGCCGTCCACGAGGCGGGCGAGGACCTGCGCGCGGTGCGCAACCTCGGCTCGCCGCTGCACAACACCCGTGAGCTCTTCACCCTGCTGCCCACCGAGACCGAGCAGGACTGGGCCGGCCTGGGCCGCCGGCTGGCCCGCTTCCCGCAGGCGGTGCGGCAGTACCGGGCCACCCTGACCGAGGGCCTCGAGCGCGGCATGCTCAGCGGCCCGCAGCAGGTCAGCACGGTGATCGAGCAGATCACCGAGTGGCTCGCGGCGGACCCGGCCGCCGCCGAGCCGGCCCGGGAGGCCGGCTGGTTCGGCACCCTGATCAGCCCCGCACCCGAGGCCGTGCAGGCCGAGCTGACGGCCGCCGCGCTGGCCGCCTCGGCCGAGCTCGCCGAGCTGCGGACCTGGCTGGGCGAGGTCTACGGGCCCGCCGCCGCCGGCACGCCCGACACCGTGGGCCGCGAGCGCTACGCCCGCTGGGTGCGCTACTGGAACGGCGCCGACCTCGACCTCGACGAGGCCTACCAGTGGGCCTGGACCGAGTTCCACGACATCGCCGCGCAGATGCGGGTGGAGGCCGAGAAGGTCCGCCCGGGCAGCTCGCCGATGGAGGCGATGCGCTGGCTGGAGAGCGAGGGGCCCGCGATCGTCGGCGAGGAGCAGGTGCGGGAGTACCTGCAGGGCCTGATGGACCAGGCGATCGGCGACCTGCAGGGCGTCCACTTCGACCTCGCCGAGCCGGTCACCCGGGTCGAGTCGAGGCTGGCCCCGGCCGGCAGCGCCAGCGCGCCGTACTACACCGCGCCCTCGCTGGACTTCACCCGCCCCGGCCGGACCTGGCTGCCGACCCAGGGCGACGACAGGTTCCCGGTCTGGGACCTGGTCAGCACCTGGTACCACGAGGGCGTGCCCGGCCACCACCTGCAGCTCGCGCAGTGGAACTACGTCGCGGGCAGCCTCTCCACCTACCAGGTCAGCGTGGGCGGCGTCAGCGCCGACATGGAGGGCTGGGCGCTCTACGCCGAGCGCCTGATGGACGAGCTGGGCTACCTCACCGACCCCGGCCACCGGCTCGGCTACCTCAACGCGCAGATGATGCGGGCGCTGCGGGTGATCGTCGACATCGGCATGCACGTGGGCCTGGACTTCCCGGCCGACTCGCCGTTCCGGCCGGGCGAGCTGATGACCCCGGCGGCGGCCCGCGAGTTCTTCGGGCTGTACTGCGGCCTGCGCCCGGTCTTCCTGGACAGCGAGCTGGTCCGCTACCTGGGCCTTCCCGGCCAGGCGATCGGCTACAAGCTGGGCGAGCGCGCCTGGCTGCGCGGCCGGGCGGCGGCGCGGGCGGCGCACGAGGCCCGCGGCGAGGAGTTCGACCTCAAGGCCTGGCACATGGCCGCCCTCTCGCAGGGCTCGCTCGGCCTGGACGACCTGGTCGCCGCCCTCTCGGCGCTCTGACCGTCCCGCCGGCCGGGTCCGTGCCCCCGAGCGGGGGAACCGCGCAGGCGGGCGGGCCCGGCCGGAGCCCTTCGCTGAGTTAAAGATCAGATAAAACTTCCGATTTGCTCCAGTATGTGAAGGATTTCGCTTGCCCCGCGGCGGGCAGGCGAGCTTCCCTGGAGAGCAGTGCCGCGCGCACACGCCGACGGCACCCCCGTTCGGAAGGCTCCTCCCGTGTCCTCGACACACGCGACGGCCGACCCCGTACCGGACCCCCGCCGCTGGCGGGCGCTGGCCGTGATCGCCGTAGCCCAGCTGATGATCGTGCTCGACATCACGATCGTGAACATCGCGCTCCCCTCGGCCGAGAAGGACCTGGGGATCTCCACCGGTGACCGGCAGTGGGTGATCACCGCCTACACGCTGGCCTTCGGTGGTCTGCTGCTGCTCGGCGGACGGATCGGCGACCTGTACGGCCGCAAACGCACCTTCCTGATCGGCCTGCTCGGCTTCGCCGGCGCCTCCGCGCTCGGCGGCTTCTCGGTCAGCCCGGTGATGCTCTTCGCCTCCCGGGCGCTGCAGGGCGGCTTCGGCGCGCTGCTGGCCCCCTCGGCCCTGGGCCTGCTCTCCACCACCTTCACCGTGGCCAGGGAACGGGCCACCGCGTTCGGCATCTTCGGCGCGATCGCCGGTGGTGGCAGCGCGATCGGCTTCATCGCCGGCGGCCTGCTGACCGAGTACCTGAACTGGCGCTGGTGCCTGTTCGTCAACGTGCCGATCGCGCTGGCCACCGCGCTCGCCGGGATGCGGCTGCTGAGCACCGACCACATCCGCAAGGAGTCCCGGATCAAGCTGGACCTGCCCGGCGCCGTGCTGGGCTGCGGCGGACTGCTGGCGATCGTCTACGGCACCTCGGAGGCGGAGTCGCGCGGCTGGAGCGACAGCCTGGTGCTCGGCTGCCTGGCCCTGGGCGTCGCGCTGCTGTGCGTCTTCGTCTTCGCCGAGAAGCGCACCTCGCACCCGCTGCTGCCGATGCACCTGGTCCAGGACCGCAACCGCGGCGGCGCCGCGCTGTCGGTGGGCCTGTCGGTCATCGGCCTCTTCGGCCTCTTCCTCTTCCTGACCTTCTACATGCAGGAGATCAAGGGCTACTCGCCGGTGCTGACGGGCGTCGGCTTCCTGCCGATGACCGCCGCGATCATCCTCAGCTCCACCGGACTGGCGGCCCGGCTGATGACCAGGGTGCCCTCGCGCAACCTGATCGTGCCCGGCATCCTGCTCGCCGCCTGCGGCATGGCCTGGCTGACCCAGCTCAAGGTGGACAGCGCGTTCGCGACCTCGGTGCTGCCGGCCGAGATCCTGCTCGGCGCCGGCATGGGCCTGGTCTTCATGCCCTCGATGAGCCTGGCGACGCTGGGCGTCGCGCCCAACGAGACCGGCGCGGCCTCGGCGATCATCAACTCCGCCCAGCAGGTCGGCGGCTCGATCGGCACCGCGCTGCTCAACACCATCGCCGCCACCGCCACCGCCACCTACCTGGTGGGCAAGGACGCGTCCAACCAACTGGTGCAGTCGACCGGCGCGGTGCACGGCTACACGGTGGCGACCACCGTCGCGCTGGGGATCCTGCTGCTCGCGGCCGTGCTGGCGTTCTTCATGGTCAACCACCGCCCGGCCCCGGGCGAGGCGGCCGGCCGGGAGGCCGAGCCGGCCAGGGGCGCGGCCGCCGCGACCGGAGCGGCGCACGACCGCTGACCGAGCCCGCGGCACGGGCGCCGCGGCAAGCGGAACGTCCACCCTCTTCTCCCACCGGCGCCGGTCGGTCATGATGGGCCTTGATCGGCGCCGGTCAAGGCTGTTCGCCCGCTGTTCCCCGCTCGTCCCCCGACTGTTCGGTGGCCGGCGGCGTCCGCCGGCCGGTGGATTCTCAGACGGCTCTCAGCCGGGGATCATCGGCTTCGCAGTCGGCCGGGTGATAGTCGGTGCAGAGCCGAACCGGCGCGGACGGGTGCCGGCCGGCCGACCGAGGTCACCGAATGCGGGCAGGAGTGAGCGATCTGATGAGCAGTCAGCAGCGCCGGCATCGCAGGAGGCCGCGCCTCCTGGCCCGCCCCGCCGTCCTGTTCGCCGCGCTGGCCACGGCACTGGTCTCCGCGATCGTGGGGGTGAGCCTGCTCGGCTCCCAGGCCAGCGCCTCCAACGCCGCCGCGCCGGCCACCGCGTCCCCGGTCATGCACGGCAAGGGCGGCCACAGCCACCGGCACCCGGCCGCCGCCCCCGCCTCTGCCACCCCCGGCTCGGCCGGGGACGCGGCGCCGCAGCCCACCGACACCCCGCCGGTGGCCGTGCTGCCCTCGGCGGAGGCGCCGACGCCGACGCCCTCGGCCGCGCCGACCGCCGATCCCGGCACCGCGGCCCCCGCCGACCCCTCGGCGGACGGCACCGCCTCCGCGGACGGTGACGGCACCGGCGACGCCGAGGACCGCTCCGCCTACGCGCTGCAGTACAACACCACCAGCACGGCCGTCTCCGGCGCCGAGGCCAACCGGGTCGGCGCCCTGTTCAGCGGCGGGGTCTCGACCGGCAACCACTTCTGCACCGCCAGCGTGGTGCACAGCGCCGGGCACAACCTGCTGGTCACCGCCGCGCACTGCCTGGACAGCCCCGGCGGCGTCGTCTTCGCCCCCGGCTACCGCAACGGCACGGCCCCGTACGGGACCTGGCAGGTCACCCAGATCTACACCACCAACGGCTGGAGCCAGAACGGCGACCCCGACCAGGACTTCGCCTTCCTGCGGGTGGCCCCCAGCAACGGCAAGCAGGTCGAGGACGTGGTCGGCGCCAACACGCTGGGCCTGAACGAGAGCTTCAGCGCCACCGTGCGCCTCTACGGCTACCCCGACACCCGCGACGTCCCGCTGCTCTGTGCCAACGCCACCACCCAGCAGAGCTCCTACCAGCGCCGCATCGACTGCCCGTCCTACACCGGCGGGACCAGCGGCGGCCCCTGGATCAACGCCTCCAACGGCCACGTGATCGGCATCATCGGCGGCTACCAGCAGGGCGGCAACAGCGCCGACACCTCGTACAGCGCCTACTTCGACCAGACCATCGGCGGGCTCTACAAGACGGCCACCGCGGCCTCGTAGAGCTTCATCGCCTGCAGCCCGTGCGCCAGGGTGCCGCCCGCCCGCACGGCACCCGCCACGAACACCACCTCGGCGATCTCCTCGGCGCTCACCCCGTGCCGGCGGGCGGCGGCGGTGTGCACGTCCAGGCAGTACGAGCACTGCGTGGTCAGCGCCACCGCGATCGCCACCAGCTCCCGGGTCCGGCGCGGCACCGCGCCGTCCTCCCGGTCGATCACCTGCTGGAAGGCCTGCCAGGCGGCGAACTCCCCGGGGGCCAACCGCCCCAGCTGCTTGGCCCGGTGCAGGTCGGCGGGGTCGTGGTAGGGGTGGGCGGACGTCATGGAAGGCTCCTCGGTTGCGTGGACTACGTGCCGCCACCCACCTCACCGCGCGGCCCCCGCACCCGTCCAAGACCCGTTCCAAGGGCCCGATACCGGTTCGGTATGGTGCGCGGCATGGACCTGCGCCGCCTGCGGTACTTCGTCGCCGTCGCCGAGGAACTGCACTTCGGCCGGGCCGCCGCCCGCCTGCAGATGTCCCAGCCGCCGCTCAGCCGCAGCGTCCGCGAGCTGGAGGAGGAGCTCGACTGCCTGCTCCTGGAGCGCTCCGCGCGCGGCGTCCGGCTCACCGCCGCCGGCGCGGTGCTGCTGGCGGAGGCCCGCGACCTGCTCGCCACCGCCGACCGCGCCCGGCAGCGGGTGCGGGCCACCGAGGGGCACGGCACGGTCCTGGTCGGCTCGGTGGCCGGCGCCGGGGTCGAACTCGGCCCGCCCGCCGTCGCCGCGTTCCGCCGCGGCCACCCGCGCGCCGAGGTGCTGCTGCGGGAGAGCCCGATCAGCGACCCGACGGCCGGGCTGCGCTCCGGCCGGGTGGACGTCGCGCTGACCCGGCTGCCCTTCGACACCGAGGGCCTGGCCACCCACCCGCTGGGCAGCGAGGGCGTGGTCGCCGCGCTGGCCGGTGACGACCCGCTGGCGCGGCGGGGATCGCTGACCGTCGAGGAGCTGCGCGACCGCCCGTGGGTCCAGTTGCCGCCGGGGACGGACGAGGCCTGGCGCGCCTACTGGCTCGGCGGCGGCGCCTCCGGCGGGGCCGGCCCGGTGGTCACCACCGTCGCGGAGTGCCTGCACGCCGTCCTGTGGCAGCGCGCCACCGCCCTGCTCCCCGCCGGCGCCGTCCGCCACCACCCCACCGCGGGCGTGCGGTACGTCCCGGTCCCCGACCACCCGCCCAGCACCCTCGTGCTGGCCTGGCGCGCCGGCTCCCCGGCCCCGCTGGTCCGCGCCTTCCTGCGGGCGGCGGCGGGCGGTTGACTCACTCCTGCGGCGGGGGAGCGAGCACCATCGGCCAGTCCGGGTACCCCGCCAGCACCTCGTCCAGCGCCGCGCCCGGGGCCGCGGTGTAGACGACCGTCCCCTCGTCGAGCGCCACCGGCGCCGCCGCGGTCCTCACCGTCAGGACGATCACGGCCCGCGGGTCGACGGCCGAGCGCTCGGGGAAGTCGGCCGGATCGACGTTCACCGCCCGAAGCCCCACCGGGTACACGGCGACCCCCACCACCAGCTCCCCGTCCACCCACACCTGCTCGGCCCACCCGTCGGTCTGCAACAGGCACGCCCAGCCGTCCACCTCATGGCAGTACGCCCCCAACCGCACCACCGCCCGCTCCCCGGCCGACCCCTCGGGATCGACGAGCAGGACGGCGAGCGGCACCTCGGGGGCGCTCGGATGGATCCCGGAACGCACGAACAGCCGAGCCACGGGGCACCCTCCGAGGTGATGTCGATTCGCAACACCAGCAGTTGAGCACAGAACACGGAGTCATCGAGGAGGTCCCCCTGAAGCTCTCCCCGCCGGTCGAGCTCCGTACGCCCCGCCTCCTGCTGCGCCCCTGGCAGCCCGCCGACCGGGAGCCGTTCGCCCGCCTGAACGCCGACCCCGAGGTCATGGAGTACCTCCCGGCCCCCCTGGACCGGGAGGCCAGCGACGCCCTGGCCGACCGGATCCGCGCCGAGTTCGAGCATCAGGGCTGGGGCTGGTGGGCGGTGGAGGTGACTTCCACCGGCACCTTCGTCGGCTTCACCGGCCTGTCCCGGACGACCTTCACCGCCCCCTTCACCCCGGCGACCGAGGTCGGCTGGCGCCTGGCCAGAGCAGCCTGGGGCCACGGCTACGCCACCGAAGCGGCCGCCGCTGCCGTTCGCTTCGGCTTCGACGTCCTGGGCCTGCCGGAGATCGTCTCCTTCACCACCACCGCCAACCGCCGTTCACGGGCGGTCATGGAACGCCTGGGCATGACCCACGCCCCGGACGACGACTTCGACCACCCCCGCCTCCCACCCGGCCACCCCCTGAGCCGCCACGCCCTCTACCGCCTGGCCCCTGCGCCCCGCGCCGTGGACCACGCGTCCCGCACCCCGGCGGCCACCTCACCGGGGCCGAACTCGCCCACCCCGCAGGAGGGGTGACCCGGTGCCGGAACATGACGAAGGCCCAGGTCGGTTGACCTGGGCCTCGTTCGGCGCTTCTTGCGAAGTGCCCCCGGTAGGATTCGAACCTACGCACCCGCCTCCGGAGGGCGGTGCTCTATCCCCTGAGCTACGGGGGCCTGCTCGTTCACTTCCACCGCATCGCTGCGACGTGGAGAACATTACCAGCTCGTCGCCGCACTCCGTGCAGGGGTTTGTCCGGGGGTCGGGCGAAGTGGGCAAAGGCCGGACGGGCGGCGGGGGGCGGCCGTAGTCTCGGTGGGGTGTCGGGTGTGTCCGGGCGGGTCCTCGTGGTGGACGACAGCGAGGTGATCCGTCAGCTGATCAGGGTCAACCTGGAGCTGGAGGGCTTCGAGGTGGTGACCGCCGCCGACGGCGCCGAGTGTTTGGACGTCGTCCAACACATCCGCCCCGACGTGGTGACGCTGGACGTGATGATGCCGCGGCTGGACGGGCTGCGGACCGCCGCCCGGTTGCGGGCGACGCCGGCCACCGCGCGGTTGCCGATCGCGATCGTCAGTGCGTGCACCCCGGCGGATCTCGACCGCGGGGAGTCGGTCGGGGTGGACGGCTACCTCGGCAAGCCCTTCGACCCGGCGGACCTGGTGGCGCTGGTGCACCGGCTGATGCGGCTGCGGTCCGGCGGGGCGGGCAAGGGTGGCCTGACCTTCGGAGCCGGGGGAGTGGGCGAGTTTCGCTCTTAGCGAACAGCGACGGTGCGTGGAAGAAGTGCTCGCGGAGTGGACCCGCGCGTCTCAACGGGTGGCCGCGTGGCGGCGGGGTACCGCCTCTCGCCTAGGCTTGGGCCCGTGACACCCGCAGAGCTCTCCCAGGCAGTCCAGGTCGCCGTGCGCACCGCCGTCGAGGCGGGCGAGCTGTCCGTCGACGTTCCCGAGCAGGTGACGGTCGAGCGACCGAAGAACCGCGACCACGGCGACTACGCCACCAACGTGGCCCTCCAGCTGGCCAAGCCGGCCGGCATGCCGCCGCGCGCGGTCGCCGAGCTGGTCGCCGCGCGCCTGCGCGAGCTGCCCGCGCTGGCCGCGGTCGAGATCGCCGGTCCGGGCTTCCTGAACATCACGCTGGACGCCGCCACGCAGGGCGAGCTGGCCCGCACCGTCGTCGAGACCGGCGAGGCGTACGGCCGCAACGAGGCGCTTCTGGGCCTGAAGATCAACCTGGAGTTCGTCTCCGCCAACCCGACCGGCCCGATCCACATCGGCGGCGTGCGCTGGGCGGCGGTCGGCGACTCGCTGGCGCGGGTGCTGAAGGCGACCGGCGCGCAGGTCACCACCGAGTACTACCTGAACGACGCCGGCGTGCAGATCGGCAAGTTCGCCACCTCGCTGCAGGCCGCGGCGCTGGGCCGCGAGCTGCCCGCCGACGGGTACGTGGGCGAGTACATCGCCGACATCGCCAAGGCGATCACCGACGGCGTGCCGGGCATCCTCGCGCTGCCCGAGGCCGAGCAGCTGGAGATCTTCCGGACCCAGGGCCTGGCCCTGATGGTGGCCGAGATCAAGCGCTCGATGACCGAGTTCGGCACCCACTTCGACACCTGGTTCTCGGAGAAGTCGCTGCACGACTCGGGCGCCGTGGAGAAGGCGATCGAGCGGCTGCGCGAGCAGGGCCACGTCTTCGACGAGGACGGCGCGATCTGGCTGCGCACCACCGACTTCGGTGACGACAAGGACCGCGTCCTGATCAAGGCCGACGGCGAGACCACCTACTTCGCCGCCGACGCCGCCTACTACCTCTCCAAGCGGGACCGCGGCTCCGAGGTCTCGGTCTACATGCTGGGCGCCGACCACCACGGCTACGTCAACCGCCTCAAGGCCATCGCGGCCTGCGCCGGCGACGACATGGACCGCAACATCGAGGTCCGGATCGGCCAGTTCGTCAAGATGCTGCGCGATGGTGAGGAGGTCCGGATGTCCAAGCGGGCCGGCAACATCATCACCATCGACGACGTGGTCGACTGGATCGGCGTGGACGCCGCGCGCTACACGCTCTCGCGCTCCTCCACGGACTCCACCATCACGCTCGACATCAACGTGCTGACCAGCCAGACCAACGAGAACCCGGTCTACTACGTGCAGTACGCGCACACCCGGATGTGCGGGGTGGCCCGCAAGGCCGCCGAGCTGGGCGTGGACAAGGGCACCGCGGCCGACTTCCGGCCCGAGCTGCTGGCCACCTCCTGGGAGAAGGACCTGCTCGGCGAGCTGGGCGAGTTCCCGCGCATCGTGGCCAAGGCCGGCGAGCTGCGCGAGCCGCACCACGTCGCGCGCTACCTGGAGTCGCTCGCCGGCACGTACCACCGCCTGTACGAGAACTGCCAGTTCCTGCCCAAGGGCGACGAGGAGCTGACGGACACGCACCGCGCCCGGCTCTGGCTGGTCGAGGCGACGAAGACGGTCCTGGCCAACGGCCTGGGCCTGCTGGGGGTCACGGCCCCCGAGCGGATGTAGCACCCGCCCTCGGCGAACCCGGGGCGGTGCCGGTCCACACGGATCGGCACCGCCCCGTTGCACAACCCGAACCGGAAACCCCGAACCGGAAACCCGCAGCCCCACCGGAACCAGCGCCACCCGGGAACCAGCCCCACCCGGAACTCCCGCCAGTCCCAGTCATGTCAGGAGACAGACGCCCGATGAGCCGCTCCGCGCACCCCGCAGGTCCCCGCCACGGCGACGTGCTGCCCGAGGGGCACTACCAGGCCCCGCCGAGCGACCTGAACCTGCTGGACCCCAAGGTCTGGTCGCGCACGGTGACCCGCGACGACGCGGGCACCGCCACCGTCGGCGGCCGCACGGTCACCGAGCTGGCCGCCGAGTTCGGCACCCCGGCCTACGTGCTGGACGAGGCCGACTTCCGGGCCCGGGCGCGCGCCTGGCGCGAGGCCTTCGGCAGTGGCGCCGACGTCTACTACGCCGGCAAGGCGTTCCTCTCCAAGGCCGTGGTGCGCTGGCTGCACGAGGAGGGCCTGAACCTCGACGTCTGCAGCAGCGGCGAGCTGGCGGTGGCGCTGGCCGCCCAGATGCCCGCCGAGCGGATCGCGCTGCACGGCAACAACAAGTCGGTGCCCGAGCTGGAGCAGGCCGTCAAGGCGGGGGTGGGCCACGTCGTGCTCGACTCCTACCAGGAGATCGAGCGGCTGGCCGCGATCGCCGGGGCGCAGGGCGTGCGGCAGCCGGTGCTGATCCGGGTCACCGTCGGTGTCGAGGCGCACACCCACGAGTTCATCGCCACCGCGCACGAGGACCAGAAGTTCGGCCTCTCGCTCTCCGGTGGCGCGGCCGCCGAGGCGGTGCGCCGGGTGCTCGCCGAGCCGGCGCTGGAACTGCGCGGCATCCACTCGCACATCGGCTCGCAGATCTTCGACACGGCCGGCTTCGAGGTGGCCGCCCGCCGGGTGGTGGGCCTGCTGGCCGAGGTCCGCGACGAGCACGGCGTGGAGCTGCCGGAGATCGACCTGGGCGGCGGCCTGGGCATTGCCTACACCAGCGAGGACGACCCGCGCACCCCGGCCGAGATCGCCACCGCGCTGGACGCGATCGTGCGCCGCGAGTGCGCCGCGGCGGGCCTGACCACCCCGCGGCTGAGCGTCGAGCCGGGCCGCGCGATCGTGGGCCCGACCGCCTTCACGCTCTACGAGGTGGGCACCGTCAAGCCGTTGGAGGGTCTGCGGACCTACGTCAGCGTGGACGGCGGGATGTCCGACAACATCCGCACCGCGCTCTACGACGCGACGTACTCGGTGGCGCTGGTCTCGCGGACCAGCACGGCCCAGGCGATGCTGGTGCGGGTGGTCGGCAAGCACTGCGAGTCGGGCGACATCGTGGTCAAGGACGCCTTCCTGCCGGCCGACCTGGCGCCCGGCGACCTGATCGCGGTGCCCGCCACCGGCGCCTACTGCCGCTCGATGGCGAGCAACTACAACCACGCCCTGCGGCCGCCGGTGATCGCGGTGGCCGACGGCGCCGCCCGGGTGATCGTGCGGCGCGAGACGGAGGAGGATCTCCTGCGGCTCGATATCGGATGACGGAAAACCTGTCTCAGATCATGGACATTCGGTAGATCTTTTCGGAATGTCCATGAGACTGGAACGAGTCGAAGTGGCACAAGCCCCTACCCGGCGGCGGTCCCAGAAGGCCGCCGGGCACGAGATGCACGAGATGGATGAGCGGAGTCGGATGATGCGTACGCGGCCGCTGAAGGTGGCGTTGCTGGGCTGTGGTGTGGTGGGCTCCGAGGTGGCGCGCATCATGACGACGGACGCCGCCGACCTCGCCGCGCGCATCGGCGCGCCGGTCGAGCTGGCGGGCATCGCGGTCCGCCGCGCCGGCCGGGTCCGTCCCGGCGTGCCCGAGCACCTGGTCACCACCGACGCCGAGGCGCTGGTCAAGCGCGGTGACATCGACGTGGTGATCGAGGTGGTGGGCGGCATCGAACCGTCCAAGCACCTGATCCTGGCCGCGTTCAAGCACGGCGCCTCGGTGGTCAGCGCCAACAAGGCGCTGCTCGCCAAGGACGGTGCCGAGCTGCACGCGGCGGCCGCCGAGGCCGGTGTGGACCTGTACTACGAGGCCGCGGTGGCCGGTGCGATCCCGCTGGTGCGCCCGCTGCGCGAGTCGCTGGCCGGTGACCGGGTCAACCGCGTGCTGGGCATCGTCAACGGCACCACCAACTTCATCCTCGACAAGATGGACTCCACCGGCGCCGGTTACTCGGAGGCGCTGGAGGAGGCCACCGCGCTGGGCTACGCCGAGGCCGACCCGACCGCTGACGTGGAGGGCTTCGACGCCGCCGCCAAGGCCGCGATCCTGGCCGGCATCGCCTTCCACACCAAGGTCACCGCCGCCGACGTCTACCGCGAGGGCCTCACCGAGGTCACCGCCGCCGACATCGCCAGCGCCAAGCAGATGGGCTGCGTGGTCAAGCTGCTGGCCATCTGCGAGCGCTCGCGCGACGGCGAGTCGGTCACCGCCCGGGTGCACCCCGCGATGATCCCGCTCAGCCACCCGCTGGCCTCGGTGCGCGAGGCCTACAACGCGGTCTTCGTGGAGGCCGAGGCGGCCGGCCGGCTGATGTTCTACGGTCCGGGCGCCGGTGGCGCGCCGACCGCCTCCGCCGTCCTCGGTGACCTCGTCGCGGTCTGCCGCAACAAGCTCAACGGGGCCACCGGCCCGGGCGACTCGGTCTACACCCAGCTGCCGGCCAAGCCGATGGACGAGGTGATCACCCGCTACCACGTCAGCCTGGACGTGGACGACCGGGCCGGTGTACTCGCCCAGGTGGCCGGGGTCTTCGCCGAGCACGGGGTCTCCATCGACACCGTGCGCCAGCAGGGCCGGGACGGTGACGCCTCGCTCGTGGTGGTCACCCACCGCGCCACCGACGCCGCCCTGTCGGCGACCGTGGACAAGCTCCGCGCGCTGGACAGCGTGCGGGACGTGGCCTCCATCATGCGTGTCGAAGGGGAGTAGGAACCTATGAACGCCGTGATCGACAGAGTCAGTGGACACACCCACCAGTGGCGCGGCCTCATCGAGGAGTACCGCGACCGCCTGCCGGTCAGCGCCGCCACGCCGGTGGTCACCCTGCTGGAGGGCGGCACGCCGCTGGTCCCGGCCCAGGTGCTCTCCGAGCGGACCGGCTGCGACGTCTTCCTGAAGGTCGAGGGCGCCAACCCGACCGGTTCCTTCAAGGACCGCGGCATGACGATGGCGATCTCCAAGGCCAAGGAGGCCGGTGCGCAGGCGGTCATCTGCGCCTCCACCGGCAACACCTCGGCCTCGGCCGCCGCGTACGCGGTGCGGGCCGGCCTGGTCTGCGCCGTGCTGGTGCCGCAGGGCAAGATCGCGCTCGGCAAGATGGGCCAGGCGCTGGTGCACGGTTCGCGGATCCTCCAGGTGGACGGGAACTTCGACGACTGCCTCACGCTGGCCCGCGAGCTGTCCGAGAACTACCCGGTCGCGCTGGTGAACTCGGTCAACCCGGTGCGCATCGAGGGCCAGAAGACCGCCGCCTTCGAGATCGTCGACATGCTCGGCGACGCCCCCGACATCCACGTTCTGCCGGTGGGCAACGCGGGCAACATCACCGCCTACTGGAAGGGCTACCGGGAGTACGCCAAGGACGGCCTGGCCACCCGCACCCCGCGGATGTGGGGCTTCCAGGCCTCCGGCTCGGCCCCGATCGTGGACGGCGCCCCGGTGCTCAAGCCGCAGACCATCGCCACCGCGATCCGGATCGGCAACCCGGCCTCCTGGGCCTTCGCGGAGGCCGCCCGGGACGAGTCCGGCGGTCTGATCGACAAGGTCACCGACCGTCAGATCCTCGCCGCCTACCGGCTGTTGGCCGCACAGGAGGGCGTCTTCGTGGAGCCCGCCTCGGCGGCCAGCGTGGCCGGCCTGCTGGCCAAGGCGGAGGCCGGACTGGTCGACGCGGGCCAGCGGATCGTCTGCACGGTGACCGGCAACGGCCTCAAGGACCCCGACTGGGCGGTGGCCGGCGCCCCGCAGCCGCAGGTCGTCCCGGTCAACGCGCAGGCCGCCGCCCAGCGACTGGGCCTGCTCGACTGATCGCGCACCGGCCCGGTGGCGGGGCGCCCTGACGCTCCGTCGCCCGGCGGCGCCAGGCTATGGTGGGGCGACCCGCACGGGTCGGCCCACCGGCGCATCCCGCCATATTCCGACATCTCGGGGGTAACGCCCCGGTGTCGCTTTCGTTGTTCTTTGCGATGCCAATTCCGCACGGATTCAGGCCATAACCTGCAACACGGCAGATCGAGAGGGAGCGGGGTGTACCGCTGTGGAACCTCTCTTCGATACGCTGAGTCCAGGCGGTGTGGCACATGCCATGGGCCCAGCCACTGCCCTACGGGGCAGGGCCTGCCCTCCAGCTGCGTACTGACACCCCCGCCGCCGTACCACCGCCGACCCCGCACGACGGGTCGGCCTCACTCCCCAGGAGAGTCCACCGCATGGCCGGTCCTGCGTTCCGTGCCGCCGCCGTCCGGGTGCGGGTCCCCGCGACCAGCGCCAACCTGGGCCCCGGCTTCGACGCCTTCGGACTCGCCCTGGGTCTGTACGACGACATCGTGGTCCGGGTCGCCGACTCCGGGCTGAGCGTCGACATCGCGGGAGAGGGCGCCGAGACGCTCGCCCGCGACGAACGCCACCTGGTGGTCCGCGCGATGCGCGCTGCCTTCGACCGGCTCGGCGGGCAGCCGCGCGGCCTCGAAGTGGTCTGCGCCAACCGGATACCGCACGGCCGCGGCCTGGGTTCGTCCTCGGCCGCGATCTGCGCGGGCATCGTGGCCGCCCGCGCCGTCACCATCGGCGGTCCCTCCGCCCTCGACGACGCCGCGATGCTGGCCCTCGCCTCCGAGCTGGAGGGCCACCCGGACAACGTCGCCGCCTGCCTGGCCGGCGGGTTCACCATCGCCTGGAGCGACGAGGACGGCGCCAAGGCGGTCCGTCTGGACCCCGCCGAGCAGATCGTCCCGGTGGTCTTCGTGCCGAGCACCGAGGTGCTCACCGAGACCGCGCGCGGCCTGCTCCCCAAGACCGTCCCGCTGGCCGACGCGGCCGCCAACGCGGGCCGCAGCGCCCTGCTCGTCGAGGCGCTCACCCGGCGCCCCGAGCTGCTGCTGCCCGCCACCGAGGACCGGCTGCACCAGGACTACCGCGCCTCCGCGATGCCCGACAGCGCCGCCCTGGTGGCCGCGCTGCGCTCGGAGGGCGTCGCGGCGGTCATCTCCGGCGCCGGCCCCACCGTGCTCGCGCTGACCGACGAGGCCGGCGCCGACAAGCTGCTGCACTTCGCGGGCGAGACGTTCGCGGCCCACCGGCTGCGCCTGGACCGCGACGGTGCCGGCGTGCTGCCGCTGGACGGGTGACCTGCGCCGGCGTGGGCCGCGAGGGCATCCGGGGCGGACACGATTGGCAAGCACGAGGCTGGGGAATGTGTGAGGGGGTCGGTAGTGTTAACCTCATGTCTGCATCAGGCGCCCTGCGGGGCCCGGTGCGCCGCGTCCCCCTCCCCGAATCCCGCTTCCACGGGACCACGGCGATGTCGGGGACCACGATTCTCCGGGAGCCCGCCACAGCGCGTACGCAGCCTGCCTGCGCGATTGCGGCCGCATCCCGAAGCCGTGTCGGATCCTGACCCCCACCCGCCGCCACCGGCCTCCCGCTGAGGCCCGACGGGTAGGAGCGCGGGAGACCGTCACGCGACGGGGGCCCGGGACTCGCAGGCAGCGCGGACGGCATGAGATCGCCCACCGCGCCTTTTCGCACCACCGTGCCTCGTGCACCGCACTTCGCACCTCTCCCCCCACCCACCAAGCCGTGGTGGAGGGACTACCGCATCGGACCTCCGCACAGCAGAGCGCAGGTCAGACAGCACAACCGGTCGCCGAGCCAGACAGGCCGACGTCCGCTCCAGGGAAGGACCCTTAGTGAGCGACACCACCGATCTGATGGGCGCGCGCCCGGACGCCGACGCGACGGACGCTGCCGCCGCGCCGGCTGCGCCGGCCAAGCGCCGCCGTACCGCTGCCGCCGGCCTTGACGGTCTGGTCCTGGTCGAGCTGCAGAAGCTGGCCTCGACGCTCGGCATCAGCGGCACCGGCCGGATGCGCAAGAGCCAGCTCATCGACGCCATCAAGGAGAAGAGCGGCGGCGACCCGCTGCTCGCCACCGCCGCCCCGGCCGCCGCGCCCACCCGCGCGGCCGCCAAGGAGGCGGCC
>NZ_BAAALF010000101.1:0-28931 GCF_039528135.1 Kitasatospora nipponensis
CCGACGAAGCCCGCGACCGTGCCCACCCCCGCGCACACCACCGCGGCGCCGCAGCCCAAGCAGTCCACCGAGGCCCCGGCGCCGACCCAGCCGGCCGCGGGTGGCGGTGGCACCTGCGCCGCGCACACCGTCGGCAGTTGCGGCTGGGACCACGGCATCACCCCGGCCCACGCGGGCGAGACGGCGCAGTGCGTGGACGGCACCGCCTCCGACTCCGCGCACTTCGAGGGCACCTGCTCGCAGCACCACGGAGTGCGCTACTGGTTCAAGTAGGACCGGGCGCCGGCGCGGTCCGCCGTCAGTGCGGGATGCTGTCGATCAGCTCCCGGGCCCCCTGCCGCAACAGGGCGACGGCGACCGAGGTGCCCAGGGTGGCCGGGTCCAGCGGGCCGGCCCACTCGTGCGCGTCCAGGACCGTCTTGCCGTCCGGCGAGAAGACCCGGCCGCGCAGCGAGAGCCGGCCGTCCCGCTCGGCGCGGGCGAAGCCGGCGATCGGGCTGTTGCAGTGGCCCTGCAGCACGTGCAGGAACATCCGCTCGGCGGTGGTCTCGCGCCAGGCGTCGGGGTCGTTCAGGCCGGCGACGGCCGCGCTGGTCGCGGTGTCGTCCTCGCGGCACTGCAGCGCCAGTACGCCGGCGCCGATCGGCGGGCACATCGCCTCCACGCTGAGGATCTCGGTGATCCGGTCCTGCTCGCCGATCCGCTCCAGTCCGGAGACGGCCAGCAGCAGCGCGTCGGCCTCGCCGGCGGCCAGCTTCTCCAGCCGCCGGTTGGCGTTGCCACGGAACGGGACGCAATCCAAGTGCGGGTGAGTGACGGCCAGTTGGGCGATCCGGCGCACCGACGAGGTGCCGATCCTGGTCCCGGCGGGCAACTGGTCCAGCGACCGGCCGCCGGGGTGCACCAGGGCGTCGCGCACGTCGTCGCGGCGCAGGAAGGCCGCGAACAGCGTGCCGGCCGGCAGCGGGCGGTCGGCGGGCACGTCCTTGACGCAGTGCACGGCGAGGTCGGCCTCGCCGGCCAGCAGGGCGGCGTCCACCTCCTTGGTGAAGGCGCCCTTGCCGCCCAGCGCGGAGAGCGCCCCGGTCCAGCGGTCACCGGCGGTGGTGACGGGAACGACCTCGGTGCGGATCCCGGGGTGCAGCAGCGCCAGCTCGGCGCGCACCCGCTCCACCTGGGCCAGCGCCATCGGCGAGGAGCGGGAGACGATCCGGATCAGCGAGGGCAGCGGCGGTGAGGACTCCTGCGCGGCAGCGGCAGCGGAGGCGGAGGCGGAGGCGGAGGTGGAGGCGTCGCGGGACGAGGCAGACGAGGGCGACGAGGGTGACGAAGGCGAAGACGACGACGACATGGCGACCACGATAGGGCGTCAGCCATCCGGGAGAAGTTGAGTGCGCGTCGAGCCGGTGGCTGTGGCGTTCGAGGCATCTCGCGGTAGCGTGCACCATTCGCACGTCAATCGCACGGGGGCGGCAGCTCAGGGAAGCGGGTCATGGCCGAGACACGTGAGAGCGCGATCCCGGTCCAGCGGGTCCCCGCCTGGGGCCGGGCGGCCCGCGCCGCCCGCGCCGCGAGGGCGAACGGTCTGGCCGGATTCGACGGGTACGGTGCGCACATCGCGCTGGCCCTCGCGTTCTGCGCCGCCTACTGCCTGCTCGCGATGGTCCGCTACGAGCGGTTCGGCTCACCCTCCTGGGACCTGGGCATCTTCACCGAGGCGGTCAAGGGCTACGCGCACTTCGGCGCCCCGAACCTCTCCATCAAGGGCCCGGGCTTCAACGCGCTGGGCGACCACTGGTCCCCGATCGTCGCGGTGCTGGCGCCGTTCTTCTGGCTGGTCCCGTCCGCGGCGACCCTGCTGGTCGCGCAGGCCGTGCTCTTCGCCTGGTCGGTCGGCGTGGTGTCGGCCACCGCGGGACGGGTGCTCGGCCGGACCAGCCACGGCCTGCTGATCGGCATCGGCTACGGCCTCTCCTGGGGCGTGCAGCGCGCGGTGGACGCCGAGTTCCACGAGATCGCGTTCGCCGTGCCGCTGCTCGCCCTGGTCTGCCGCCAGGTGCTGCTCGGCCGCTGGGAGCGGGCCGCCTGGTGGGCGCTGCCGCTGGTGCTGGTCAAGGAGGACCTGGGGCTGACCGTGGCCGCCGCCGGGGTGCTGCTGGTGCTGGCGGGCCGGCGCTACTACACCGGCGCGGTGCTGGTGCTGTTCGGGCTGGCCTTCACCCTGCTCACGGTGGTGGTGCTGATCCCGCACTTCAACCCGCACCACCAGTTCGACTACTGGACCAAGTTGCCGGGCGGCACCCACCCGCACCTGTGGCAGGTGGTCAGCGGGGCCTTCACCCGGCTGGCGGTCTGGAAGACGGTCGGCTGGCTGCTGCTGGTGGTCGGCTTCGTCGCGGTGCGCTCGCCGCTGGTGATCCTGACGCTGCCCACCCTGGCCTGGCGGTTCGGCTCGTCCAACCCGATGTTCTGGGGACCGGACTGGCACTACAACGCGACCCTGATGCCGGTCCTGTTCCTCGCGCTGGTCGACGCGGTGCGCCGGCTGCGGGAGTCGCCGCGGGTGCGGCCGGGCCTGCGGGCCTTCGCCGAAGGGCTGGTGCCGGCCGTCCCGGCGATCGCGCTGGCCTGCACGGTGAGCCTGCCGGTGGGGCTCGGTGGCCTGTCCGACCCGGCGGCCTGGCGCGGCGGTGCGCACGCGGCGGCGCTGCGCGAGGCGATCGCCACCATCCCGCCCGGGGTGCGGGTGGAGTCCTCGATGGCGCCGCTGGCCCGGCTGGCCGCCCGGGACGACGTCTACTGGCTGGGCGGCAGCAAACCGGTGGCGCCGGACTACCTCTGCGTGGACCTGGCCGGCTGGGACGGCGCCCCGAGCGACCTGGCGGCCTACGGCGCGGCGCTGCACCCGGGTTCGTCCTACGCGGTGGTCTTCGACAAGCAGCAGGTCGTGGTGCTGCAGCGCCAGCCGTAGCCGGGGCGCGGGTCGGTCGGCGGGTCGGCCCGCAGGCCGGTCGGCGGGTCGGTCAGCCCTTCAGGCAGGGGCAACTGGTCATCAGGGCCTTGACGTTGGAGACGTACCCGGGGTTGGGGATCACCGAGGTGCCGGTGGTGACCCCGGTGGCCGGGTCGGTGACGGTGGTGTAGTGCACGTTGCCGGCGCCCGCGTTGTAGGCCGCGATCACCAGGTCGAGCAGCGGGTTCTTGCCGGTGACCGGGTCGGGCGCGAGGTCGTAGTTGCCGCCGAAGTCGGAGTCGCCGTAGTAGGCGACCAGTTCGTCCAGCAGCTCGGCGCCCAGGTCGGTGTTGCCGGCCAGCGTCTGCACGTCGTTCTTGGTGCCGAACTTGCCGTTCATCCAGGTCGCGGTGGCCGGCATGATCTGCATGGTGCCGATGCCGCCGTCGCAGGCCAGGATGCCCGACTGCCAGCCGCTCTCCTGCCAGCCGATCGCCTTCACCAGTGCGACGGGCAGCGGCGGCAGCTTGTCGGTGCCGCCGCTGCCCAGGGTCAGGGTGCGGGCCTTGCCGGCGGCGGTGGTCAGCGCGGTCGCCACGTCCGCCTGGGCGGCGTTCGGGGTCGGGTAGCTGGGCTTGCAGCTGCTCTGCAGCGGCGGGGTCTGCGGCGGCGTCGAGGGCGGCGGCGGGGCGACCGGGCCCGGCTTGGCGGTCGGCGCGGGGGCGGCCGTGACGGCGGCCTGCGGCTTGGCGCTGGTGGGGGCGGGCTGCGCCGGGTTCGCCGGGGCGGTCGGGGAGCCACCGGTGGGGCCGGGGCTCGCCTTGTGGGACGCGCTTGACGAGGCGCTGGGGGACGGGCTGCGGCCGGCGCTGTGCGAGGCGGAGGCGCTCGCGGAGGCGCTGGGCGAGGCACTCGCGGACGGGCTCGGCGAGCTGCTCGGGGAGTCGCTCGGGCCGGGGCTCGTCGCCGTGCCGGACGCGTCCGTGGAGCTGCTGGGTGCGTCGGCGACGGTGACGGTCTTGACGTCCGCGGTGCTGTGCGCGTCGGAGCCGGACAGCGCGTAGGCCGTCAGCGCCCCGGCCGCCGCCACGGATATCAGCCCGGCCGCGGCCTTGTGGCGCATGGTGATCTGCATGGTTCCGCCCCCGTTGGTGTCATCACACAAAGAGCCGCAGTCTACTCAGCGGACTCTCGCGGTCCAGGGGCGGGGGCGGGTCGTGCGGCGCAATGGGCCGGGCGGCGGGGTCGGGCGGTGCGGCTGAGGCGGTGCGGCCGCTCAGCTGCTCTCGGCGGCCAGTTCCTCCAGCGCCCGCACCGCGCGCTCGGCGTCGTCGGCCGTGACGAAGAGGTGGTCGTGGTGGAAGCCGGCCACCACGTTGCAGCTGATCCCGTGCTCGGTGAGCCGCCCGGCCACCGCCGCCGTCAGGCCGACCGCCGAGAGCGCCGAGTGGATCCGCAGCGTGATCCAGGCGGCGACGTAGTCGTAGGAGAGACCGAGCGCGTCGGCCTCCTCCTGCTCCAGGACGGCGGTCAGCCCCTCCGGTTCGGCCACCGTCGCCACCGGCCGCAGCCCGGCGGGGGCCCGTCCGGTGAAGGTGCAGTAGACGAAGCGGCCCGGGTTGAGCACCGGGCGCATGTCAGCGAGCAGTTTCCGAAGGTCCGTTTCACCAGCCATGCCCGCCACCGTAACCGGCGCCCGCGGGTGTCCGGACGTCCGGCGGATCGTCGGCGCGGCGCGTCGCGGCGGCCGGGGGCGGTGGCGGAGACGGCGTTCGGGGGTGGGGTTCGGTTGCCGGCTGTGCCTACTGGTTTGTACATTCGTGGGATGAGTACCAGCACGCAGGACCGCCTCATCGAGAGCACCCGCGAACTGCTCTGGGAGCGGGGCTACGTCGGGACCAGCCCCAAGGCCATCCAGCAGCACGCCGGGGCCGGCCAGGGCAGCATGTACCACCACTTCAGCGGCAAGCCGGACCTGGCGCTGGCCGCGATCAGCCGCACCGCCGAGGAGACGAGGGCCAAGGCCGAGGCGCAGTTCAGCGGGCCGGGCACGCCGATCGAGCGGATCGCCGGGTACCTGCGGCGCGAGCGGGACGTGCTGCGGGGCTGCCCGGTGGGCCGGCTGACCCAGGACCCCGACGTGATGGCCGACCCGCAGCTGCGCCGGCCGGTCGAGGAGACCTTCGGCTGGCTGCGCTCGCGGCTCGCCGAGCTGCTGGCCGAGGACGGCGGGGTCCGCGGGGGTGCGGGCGGCGGCGCGGCGGTGGACCCGGCGACCACGGCCGCCACCATCGTCGCGGTGCTCCAGGGCGGTTACGTGCTGGCCCGCGCCGCCGGTGACACGGCGCCCTTCGACCAGGCCGTGGAGGGGCTGCTCGCCCTGCTCGGCGCCCCGGCGGCCCCGGTGGCCCCGGCCGCGCCGGCGGCCCCGGTGATCCCGGTGGTCCAGCCCGGGTAGCCGGGCCGGGCCGGACCGAACGCGACCTGACCCGACCGCTCGGGGAGCGGCCGGGTCAGGTGGGTGGGGCGGGTGAGGCGGGTCAGGCCGACGGGCGCTCGTCCAGGACCTGCTGGAGCTTGCCGGTACGCGGGTTGGTGACCAGCTCGGCGCGCGGCACCCACTCGATGGTGAGGTGGTGGATGGTGCCGAGCGCCACCTCCTCCGGGTAGAGCGGCCGTGCCGTGTACAGGGCCTCGACGAGTCGCTCGCTCAGCTCCGCCGGGGGCTCCTCCAGGTAGCCCAGGCGCACGATCAGGCCGTCCCTGCCGTCCCAGCGGCGCTGCACCAGCTGCATGCCGGCCATGTACCGCTGCGGGTCCGCCTCGATGAGCACCGAGCGGATCTCCTCGGTCGGCATCGCCACCGTGCCGACCCGGGCCCCCTCGGTGGTGCGGCCCAGCAGCCGGAAGCGCTGGCGCGCGGGGTCGACCCACTCGGCGCGGTCGCCGGTCGGGTAGCGCAGGATCGGCATCAGGGTGCGGAACAGGTTGGTGACCACCACGCGGCCGGGTACCCCCGCGGTGGTGATCGGCTCGCCGGTCACCTCGTCGATCAGCTCGACGACCGTGCGGTTCGGGAAGGCCTCGTGGACCCGGACGTCGTCGCCGGGCACCGGGGCCCCGACCAGGCCGGCGTCGATCGAGGCGAAACCGATCGAGGAGACGGCCGCCTTGGGAAAGGCCCGGGAGAGCACCGGGCGCAGGTCGGCGAAGAGCAGGTCGCCGCCGAAGAGCAGCAGTTCGACCGAGTCGGCGACCTCGCCGCGCTGCACGAGGCACTCGGCCACCGCCGCCAGCTTCATCGGCTCGCCGGCCAGCACGTGCACGCCGAAGCCCGCGATCAGGTCCGCGACGTACTCGTTGGTGGTGGTGCCGCCGACCGGCAGCCGGACGTTCTCCACCGGCGCGTGGTGCAGGGCGTTCTCGATGTAGAGGAAGCCGCCGTAGAGCTCGCCGGCGCAGAACAGGTTCGCCACCCGGTGGCCGGCCCGTAGGCCGGCCTGGACGATGCCCGCGCCGAACGCGGTCACCGAGTCGGCGTGTTCGGAGCGCGACCAGGGGGAGAACTTGGGGACCCCGGTGGTGCCGCCGGTCTTGTAGACGCCGGCGTCGGTCAGCGGGCCGGTCAGCAGCCGGTTGTCCGGCCAGGTGTTCGCCGCCCAGAAGGCGCCCTGGTCGATCACGGGCAACTCGGTGAGGTGCGAGATCGTCCGCGGTACCTCGCGGTACAGCTCGGCGTAGAACGGCGAGTGCGTCCGGGCGTGGTCGACCAGCGCTTGCAGCGGTAGTGCGGGCACTGCTTCTCCTGTGCTTGTCGTGCCGGGGCCCTGGGGCCGGCGGGTCGGGGCCGGGTGGGTCAGGCCGGCGGGCGCTCGTCCAGGACCTGCACGAGCTTGCCGGTGCGCGGGTTGGTGACCAGCTCGGCGCGCGGCACCCACTCGATGACGAGGTGGTGGATGGCGCCGGCCCCGGCCTCGGCCGGGAAGACCGGGCGGGCGGCGTAGACGGCCTCGACGAGCCGCTCGCTGAGGTCCGCCGGGGGCTCCTCCAGGTAGCCCAGGCGCAGGACGAGACCGTCCTTGCCGTCCCAACGCCGGTGCACCATCTGCATTCCGGCGATGTGCTGGTCCGGGTCCGCGCCGATCAGGATCGCGCGGGTGTCCTCGATCGGCATCGCGATCATGCCGACCCGGCCGCCCTCGGTGGAGCGGCCGACCAGCCGGAACCGCCCGCGCTCCGGGTCGACCCACTCGGCGCGGTCGCCGGCCGGGTAGCGCAGCACCGGCATCAGGGTGCGGAACAGGTTGGTGACCAGCACCCGGCCCGGCACGCCCACCGCGGTGATCGGCTCACCGGTCTCGTCGTCGACGATCTCGACCAACGTGCGGTTCGGGAAGGCCTCGTGGACCCGGACGTCGTCGCCGGGCACCGGGGCCGCCACCAGGCCGGCGTCGATCGAGGCGTACCCGATCGAGGAGACGGCCGCCTTGGGGAAGGCCCGGGCGAGCATCGGACGCAGGTCGTCGAAGAGCAGGTCGCCGCCGAAGAGCAGCAGTTCCACCGAGTCGGCGACCTCGCCGCGCTGGATGAGGCACTCGGCCACCGCGGCCAGCTTCATCGGCACGCCGGCCAGCACGTGCACGCCGAAGTTGGTGATCAGGTCGGCGACGTACTCGTTGGTGGTGGCGGCGCCGACCGGCAGCCGGACGTTCTCCACCGGGGCGTGGTGCAGCGAGTGCTCGATGTAGAGGAAGCCGCCGTAGAGCTCCCCGGCCCAGAACAGGTTGGCCACCCGGTGACCCGCCTTGAGCCCGGCCTGGACGATGCCCGCGCCGAACGCGCTCACCGAGTCGGCGTGTTCCGAGCGCGACCAGAAGGAGAGCTTGGGGGAGCCGGTGGTGCCGCCGGTCTTGTAGACGCCGGCGTCGGTCAGCGGTCCGGTCAGCAGCCGGTTGTCCGGCCAGGTGTTCGCCGCCCAGTAGGCGTCCTGGTCGATGATGGGGAGCTGGGTGATGTCCGCGATCGTCTGCGGCACGTCGCGGTACGCCTCGGCGTAGAACGGCGAGTTCCTGCGGGCGTGGTCGACCAGGTCCTGAAGCGATTTGGCGGGCACTGCTTCTCCTGCTCTCTACGAGGGGTCGGGGCGCCCGATCCAGGTGCGGGCGAGCGTCTGCACGGTCGAGCCGTCCTGGTCGGCGAGCTTGTGCTCCAGGTACTCCGCGGCCCACCGGTTGGCCGGGACCCGGAAGGCCGGCCGCTCCTCGGTCAGGGTCCGCAGCACGACCTCGGCCACCTCCCGGGACACCTGCCCGGCGGCCTCCCACCCCTGGCCGCGGACCCAGTCGATGTAGTCGCCGAAGGTCGGGGCGTAGGGGCCGGAGGCGGCCTGGACGGTGGCCCGGTTGATGTCCGGGAAGACCCCGAAGGAGGTGTCCGACACGAAGCCGGGCACCACGATGGACACCTTCACCCCGTGCGCCCCGGCGACCGGGGCCAGGCTCTCCATGAAGCCCTCGACGGCGAACTTCGCCGCGCTGTAGGCCTCGTTGAACGGCTGGCCGACGACTCCGTGCACGCTGCCGATGGTGACCAGGCGCCCGCGCGCGGCCCGCAGCAGCGGCATCGCGGCCCGGCTCACCGCGATGACACCGAAGAAGTTCACCTCCAGGTTCGCCCGCAGCGCGTCCATCGTCGACATCTCCAGCGTCGGGTCGAAGTTGGAGATGCCGGCGTTGTTGACCACCGCGTCCAGCCGCCCGTACGCCTGCTCCACGTCCTTGACGCAGCCGGTGACGGACTCGGCGTCGGTGACGTCGAGTCGGCGCAGGTCCACGGTGACGCCGGCGTCGCGTGCCGCGTCGAGCAGCGGCTGCGCCCGGTCGAGCGAGCGCATGGTGGCCACCGTCGTGAATCCGGCCCGGGCGGCGGCGACCGCGGTGGCCAGGCCGATGCCCGAGGACGTCCCGGTGATCAGGACGACGCCCGGCCGGGCGGTCGTTTCTTCGGTCGCTGTCATGATGTGCTGTCCGCCAGTTCCGCCTCGGTGCCCGCGGTCGGCTCGGTGCCCGCGGGCACCTCGGTGTCCGCCGCCTGCTCGCGCTGGCGCTGGGCCGCGTCGAGCAGCGGCTGGATCCGCACCGCCGGCAGGAACGAGCAGGCCGCCAGCAGCGTGCCGCCGGCCATCACGACCCGCGCCGCGTCGAGGATGCCCAGCGAGCCGGTCAGCAGCGTGACGGCCAGGCCGCCGACGAAGGCGGCCACCGGGATCACGCCCCAGGTCGCGGTCCGGAACGCGGCGTGCATCACGCCCTGGTTCTGGGCGGTCATCCGGGACTGCCGGATGGGCGCGCTGCAGACGTTGATGCACGACATGAAGAAGCCGTAGAAGCCCATCGTCACGGCGATCACCGCCCCGGCGGGGAGCGCGGGCGCGGCGAGCACGCCCAGCGCGATCGTGCAGTGCAGCAGCAGCGCCCAGGCCAGCGTGCGGCCGGTGCCGAGCCGGTCGCTGATCCTGGGGGCGACCACGGCGCCGATCAGCGCGCCGACGGCCGCCACCGACATGGCCGCACCGAAGGTGCCCACCGACATGTGCAGGCCGCGGTAGCCGAGGATCGGCAGCACGGTGACGAAGATCGGCCCGCCGCAGTTGAGCGTCACCGCGGCCACCACCACGCGCCGCAGCACGGGGTCGGCCCAGTTGAGCCGGAAGCCCAGGGTCAGCCGCTCCCAGACCGAGCCGGTCATCACGGTCTTCTCGCCCCAGGGCGTCATGAACTTGAAGCAGACGGCCGAGACCAGGTAGCTGGCCGCGTCCACGAGCAGGGCGGCCACGCCGAAGGCGCTGTAGAGCCCGGCCGCGATCGAGGGCCCGGCCACCTCGGAGACCGAACCGCTGCCCTCCAGGCGGGAGTACGCGCGCAGCAGGTGCTTCTCGGTCACGACCGCGGGGACGGCCACCAGGTAGCCGACGTTGAAGAAGATGGTCGCGCCGCTGATCACCGCCACGCAGCCGAAGAGCAGCGGCGTGGAGAGCCAACCCTGCCAGTAGGCCAGCGGGATGACCGCCACCGCCACCAGCCGCAGCAGGTCGCAGACCAGTAGCGTCCAGCGCTTGTCCCACCGGTCGACCAGCACACCGGCGATCGGCCCCAGCAGCGGGATGCCCAGGTACTGGGCCATCGAGACGATGCCGACCTGCAGGGCGCTGGCGTGCAGCACGAAGATCATCAGGGTCGGCACCACGAACACGGTGACCCGGTCGCCGGTCGTGCTGATGGTCTTGCCGAACCAGAGCAGGTTGAACCCGCGGCCCATGTCCTGCGGGAGTCGAAGCTTCACGACTCCTCCCGTATGACGAAGTTGGAGGTCTTGCCGGTCCGGTCGTTGCTGATCAGCGCGTCCACCGCGCGGACCTGGACGGACTCCGGGTCGTGCACGAATCCGGTGCTGAGCGTGAAGGTCGCCGAGAGCAGCTCCCGGCGCAGCCGCTCGACGTCCACCTCGGCGCCCTGGGCGGTCAGCAGCAGGACGTCCACCGTGGCGACGCGGCCGCGCTGTTCGGTGATCAGGATCTGCGCCCGCGAGACGCCCGGCTCCCGCTCGACCTGCGCGATGATGTCGTCCACGTGCAGCCCCAGGCCGCGCACCTGCACGACGCTGTCGCGGCGGCCCAGCACCTGCATCGCCACGCCGGGGCGCCCGCACGGGCAGCTCACCAACCGCCCGGCGTCGCCGGTCTGGTAGCGCAGCACCGGGTTCAGCATCTCCGGGTTGAGCGTGGTGAAGTCCAGCAACTCGCCCGGGCCGACGTGCACCAGCTGCTCGGGCAGGGTGTGGAAGGTGTCGTCCGGGCAGTCGGGGGTGTTGGTGCCGACGACCCAGGTCTCGGTGGAGCCGAACATGCCCCAGCGGCGCGCGTTCGGCGCGACCACCGCCATGTCCTCCTCCAGCTGGCTCTGCCAGGCCTCGCCCAGCCACAGCACCTTGCGCAGGGCCGGGAGTTGCAGCCCGGCCGCGCGGGCGGCCGCGAACCAGAGCCGCAGCACGCTCGGGGTGCCGCCGATCGCGGTCACCTCGCGCGCGGCGAAGAACGCCAGCCAGTCGGCGTACTCGTCCTTGGTGACCGAGCCCAGCGCGATGATCTGGCAGCCGGACAGGTCGGCCAGCGCGGCGGCGAGGAAGTGCGCGCCCCACATCCGGCCGGCGCCCCAGACGTTGACGAAGACGTCGTCGCGGTCCAGCGGCTGCCAGTGCGCGTGGACGCCGGCCATGTAGAAGCCGGTGGGCGCGTAGCCGACCTTGGGCGCGCCGGTGCTGCCGCCGCTCTGGAAGAGCCAGGTGGCGCTCCGTTCGGCCTTGGGCTGCAGGTGCGCCAGCGCGACGTTGAGGTCGTCCTTCATCAGCGGCGGCAGCGCGGCGACGTCGTCGAGGGTGAGCGTCTTGTCGTGGTCGGTGTAGCGCCCGGCCAGCGCGGGCACGGTCCGCAGCCGTTCCAACGAGCGCTGGGCGACGCGCAGATGCGGCTCGGCCGCCTCCGGCGAGAGCGAGAACAACTCGGTCATCTCGTTTCCGTCCCTGGGGTGAGGGTGAGCGCGGCGGTGCCGGGGGTGTTGGCCAGCCACTGTGCGTGCGCGTCCCGGTAGGCGGTGAACCGGGCCCGGGTGATGTCGCGTTGGAGCGAGCGGTTCGGGTCGTCGAAGTCCGGGGCGATCACGCCGTCCGGCTCGAGCTCGGAGAACCAGTACCGCTCGCCGTCGAAGAGGAAGTCGATGCAGAAGAACGGGATCGGCATCTTCTCGGCGAAGTAGGCGGTCGCCGCGGCCAGTTCGTCCGGGATCTCGGCGAACTCCATGGTGCCGCCGCGCGAGGCGTTGGCCACCGGCGAGCCGGCCTCCGGGGTCCGCTTCAGCACGGCGTACGGCTTGCCGTCGATGACGTACACCCGGTAGTCGACCGTGCCGTCGCCGAGGTAGGGCTGGATCACCAGGGTGGTGTCGCCGCCCTGCGCCAGGCTGGCCAGGCCCCGGATGTCCTCGGAGCTGCGGGCCAGGTTGATCCCGCCGCCGCCGCACCAGCCGGCCGGCTTGACGATGGCCGGGTAGGTCATGTTCGCCAGCGCGACCTCGTAGAGGTGCTTGCCGACGTCGCGGCCCGAGCCGATCCGGATGGAGGGGATCGGGGGCACCGGGGAGCCGTCGAGGTGCAGGATGGTGGCCAGCTTGTCGTTGCCGATCAGCGACATCAGCGGCGGGAACGGCAGGTAGAACCCGGCCTGTTCGAGCACGGCGTACAGCGCGTACTGGTTGAAGATGTCCATCGACTGGTAGGGCAGCGAGTAGAGCGCGGTGATGAAGAGGGTGTCCTGCGGGTCGACCAACTCGTCGTCCACGTAGACCAGCGGCTTGCCGCGGACCGTGCCGTCCACCGTCACCGCGTCGGGCGAGTGCCGGGTCCAGCTCATCCCCAACTCCTGGGCGACCTCCGCGTAGAGGTCCCAGAAGTAGTGCTGCCACATCGCGCCCGTGCGGGTCGACTCCCGGTCGGGAAAGATCCAGCACATGCGGCGCAGCGGGCCGCCCGCGGCCGTGGTCGCCGTCGTCGAACCGGCGCCTTCGCCCGGCGTGGGTATGGTCATCGTGATCCTCACAGGGAAGTGGTCAAGGCCGGTCGGCGAGCGTGGCGCCGCAGTCGCCGACCACCCCTGCACCGCCGGACCCCGCGCCGCCGACGGCGGTCGCCGACCCGGTACGGGACCGGTCCGTCGCATCGGTTTCGGGGCTCATCCGGGTTCGGTTCTCCGCCATGGCTCGGGTGCGTCGCAGGAGGGTCGGCCGGCAGGGTCGCACCAGCGCGCTCCGGACCGGGCCAACTCTGGCAACGGTGTCGAGTCATGTCAATGCTCCGGAATTCACGTGACTATTCGTCAACCCCGCTGTGGATCGTGCCGAGCCGGTCCACTGCCACGTCAAATGGGTGAGAGGCAGTCGCTTTTGTGTGACGGCGGACCCGGAACCGGAACACCGGGTGACGGGCGGACGGTCCCGGAGCCGCGGAAGCACGCCTCCCGGCCGACCGGCCCGGGGTGCGATCGGCGACTGCGGCGGACGAGTCGGGGCGCGGTTGCGGCCCGGTTGTGGCGCGGTTGCGGCCATCCGGGGTGGCGGTACCCGGAGGGTGAGTCGACCCCCGCCGGCACCCGGTCCCGGCGGGGTGCGGTGCCCTCCGGCCGACTTGATGATTTATGTCGTGAGCATGCGACAAACGGCGAGCCGGTGGGCGGTGCGCCGACCGCCGGCGGCCGCGGCGCGAGCCCTGTGGCGCGGGTGGGGTGGCGGCCCGACCTGTGGCGCCGCCGGTGCGCGGCCCTCGCGGCGACCGGGCGCGGTACTGCCGGGAATGGCTGGGGAGGCGGGAGTTGGGGGCGGCTGCTCCGATTCTCCCATTCGTGTGCGGTGGTTGATTGGGGGAGGTGGTGGATCGGGCGGCCTGGTGGGAAGTTGCGGATTTCTCCGCGGCCAGTGCGCTCCGTGCTCGAATGATGTGATGAGCCGTCAGGGAAGCTCTTCGGAGCGGGTGCCGATCGTCTCCTTCGGTCACATTTCCCCGTGGGTCCGTCCAGGCATGGGAATTGGCGGGAGAGGGTCCCCGTCGAAGGTGCGGGTGGATGTGGCGCCGCGGCGGTTTCGCGCGCTCGGCGATTGCCTGCGGAAGGCGCCGGCGCGGGAGTTGTCCGGTCCCGCCCGCGCCCCCGGGGCCCGGTGGGGCGAAGAGCGGGTCGCGCGGCGCCGGTGCGGTCGACGGAACGCGGCCGCCGGATCAATCGGCCGCCGTGCACGGTCGGTGGAAATCCACCTGGCACTGGATCGGGCGTTCGATCGGCGGAAGAAGTCGGTGATCCGGCCGCTGACCGGTAACCGGACGTCGGTCACCGGCGGCCGCGGTAAAGACGTTGTGCCGATGACGTGGTGGCCGGTAGCCGCACACCTGTCACCATCTCCGAATCACCCCGACCGCCACGGCGTGCGCCGACGCCCGACGATCTTCGACGATCACGGCCGGCCCGTGGCCCGGCTTTGGCCGCCGCTCGCCACGGCGCTTCCGATAAGGGCGATTCGGGCCTTGATAGGCATGACGGCCGAGCCGGTCGGGTCGACCGATCCGATCGCGCCCACCGCCCTGCGGTGCGCTCAGGGCTCGAAGCGCCAGCGGGTCGCGCCGTAGGGCTCGGCGGTGGCGACGCCGAAGAGCGTGGCGATCCGCAGGCGGTACAGCTGCCAGGGGGGCGGGCCGGCGCTGGGGGCGCTGAACGGTGCGGTGAAGGCGCCGCCCTCCACCTTGGCGGGCCAACCCGCCTCCTGGTAGATGGCCGCGATCCTGCGCAGGGTGTCCTGGTCGGTGACCCGGGTGGCCTCGCCCTCGGCCACGACGTCGATGCCCTCCAGCCGCACCGAGAAGGTGCAGGCCGGATTCGCCGCCAGGTTGCGGGCCTTGCGCGCGTCGGGGCTGCTGGTGAAGTACAGGTCGGTGTCGAGCCAGACCGCCCCCACGCCCGCGGAGCACGGACGCCCGTCCGGGCGGACCGTGCCGAGGAAGGCCGTGACGGCCGGGCTCGGCATGGCGGCGCCCAAGGCCTCGTCGGCCCTGCTCCACAGCAGGGCCGGGTGGTCGTAGCGGTCGAGATTGGTCGCTTCGACGGGTTCCCTACCGGTCACCGCGCATCACCCCTTCGCGAGGCCGCCGCCGGTCGTCCCGGGCCGCGGCCGGCCCGATTCTCAGCGTCTCACGGATGCCCGACGCCCGCGTGAGGTGCTCAGTACCGGCGCAGGAGCGGCCACAGGGCCGTCCACGGCCGGTCCGGCGCCGCGCAGAGCAGCACGGCCGCGTGCTGCTCCTGGTTCGCCGTGCCGTGCCCGTTGTCGACGCGCGCGACGACGTGGCAGCCCGTGAAGTGCTCCTCCAGCTGCGGGTAGCCCGCCGGGTGGACGAGCAGCACCGGTCCCGTCGCGGTGGCCGGTGGCGGGCCCCAGGCGGACAGTCCCTGGTGGCCGGAGTACGGGGTCGGCAGGCCGAGGGCGGGCCCGTACCGGGCGAGTGCGCCGGCCTCGCCGTAGTTCGCGGTCAGCAGCACGGCGCCGGCCCGCTGCTCGGCCGGGATCGCCGCCCAGCCCGTGGCGGTGGCACGCGTGAGCTCCGGCCAGCCGACCTCCTCGCCGAGGTCGGGGTCGACGGTCATCGGTACGGCCAGCGCCGAGGCGGGCAGTACCGGAAGGGCGGCGAGCGCGCTGGTGAGCAGGGCCGCGAGCAGTGCGCCGAGCAGTCGGGCGCGGTGCCCGCGGGCCCAGCGGGCGTACGGCTCGCAGCCGGCCGCGGCGAGCGCGTACAGCAGCGGCATCGGGTAGTACGCCTTGCCGCCGCTCACGATCACCAACACGCAGAGCGCCACCCAGGCCACCGCGACCGGTCGGGCCCAGCGCAGCTCGGGCCGGCGCAGCAGCCGGCTCAGCCCGGTCAGCCACAGGGGCGCCAGCACCGGGGAGAACTGGAGCAGCTGCATCGGGAGGACCAGCAGCCGCCCGCCCGCTCCGCCGGCGGAGCTGATCCCCCGGGCGACCGTCAGCTCGGGCCAGCCGTGCGCGGCCTGCCACCACAGGACGGGCAGCGCGAACGGGAGTGCGGCGAGCAGCGCGGTCAGCGGCCCCAGCAGCGCGCGGGGCCGGGGGAGGGGCCGCGGCAGGTGGAGGCCGCGCGGCCCGGCCGTCAGCGCGCCCGCCGCCAGCACCGCGAGCAGCCCGAGCACCAGCAGCTTGTTCAGCAGCGCGACCCCGACCACCGCGCCGAGCAGCGGCCACCGGATGCCGGCTCGGTTCGCCTCCGGGCGCTCCTGATCCGGTGTCGACGTCCGCCCTCCTTGCCCGTCCTCGCCGGCGCGCAGCAGGCGGAGCGTCAGCAGGATGATCGTCAGCCACGCCGTCAGGTCGAAGGTGGTGGTGGAGAGCAGGTGGCCGTTGCCCAGCAGGAAGCCCGAGCAGGCCGCCGCCCCGGCCGCGAGCACCTGCCCGCCGCGCCCGGCGCCCAGCTCGCGGGCGATGGACGCGGTGAGCGCGATCGAGACCGCCGAGAGCAGCGCCGGCAGGATCCGGACCCCGGTCGGGGTGGCGCCGAAGAGCTCCGCGCCGAGGCGGGCCAGCAGCGGGGTGAGCGGTGGTTGGTCGGGATAGCCCCAGGCCGGATGGCGACCCGCGAGCAGGAAGTACAGCTCGTCGCGGTGGAAGCCGTAGCGGCCCGCCAGCGCGATCAGCAACGCCGCGGCCGCGGCCGCGATCCCCCACACCGGCCCGGCCGCGAACGGCTCCGGGCCCCCTGCCCCTGCTTCCCCCCGTATGCGCATGCCCGCATTCTGACCGCCCGGGCCGGGGCCGGAGAAGAGAGCGGACGAGGACTGCTTCCGCCGGCGGGGTTCAGCGGGACGGCGTGCCCGGCGACCACACGCCGAGCCACTGCTCGGCGCCGTAGTCCTCGAACCGCTCCACCTCGGTGAACCCCAGCTTCGCGGCCACGCGCATCGAGGCCTGGTTGGCGGTCTGGCTGGAGAGCACCACCGGCTCACCGGGGTGCCCGTCGGCGAACCAGTCGAGGGCCGCCGCGCAGGCCTCGGTGGCGTACCCGTGACCCCACGCGTGCGGCAGGAACATGTAGCCGAGTTCGGGCTCCCCGCCGTCCGGACGGATGTGCCCCTTGCGCTCCGGGTCGCGCCGGTCGAGCGTGATCATGCCGATCGTCGCGCCGTCCAGCTCCACCGCGAAGAAGCCGAACCGCTGCCCGGGCACCTCGGGCATCGCCCGCTCGAGCTCGTCGCGCGACCGGGCGCCGCCGACGTAGCTGCCCACCTCCGGCGAGGCCGCCAGGTCGATCAGCGCCGCACGGTCCCGGGCCTCGGTCTCGCGGAGCACGAGCCGCTCCGTGCTGATCGGGGCGGGCGGCCAGGCGACGGGGTGCGCGGTGATCTCATCCGACATGGAACGGCTCCTGATCCTCCGGGCCACCCGGTTCGCCCCCGGTACGGCCCCTGCGGGGGTGACGACTTCTGACGTCACCACTCCTCGGGACGCGCTCCGACGGGATGTCAGTTGCGTCTGTGCCCTGATCTCAGCGCAGTTCGGAGGGGCTTTCCAGGACGAGACGGATCTCCGTCACCTGGTAGCCGGCACGGTCGAAGGCGGCGGCCATCGGGACGTTGACGGTGTCCGTGGTCGCGGTGACGCGCTCGGCGCCCGCCGCCGCATGGAAGCGGGTGATCTCGGCCAGGATCTCGTCGATCAGGCCCCGCCCGCGCTGTTCCGGTACGACGCCCAGGTAGCCCACGTTGCGGTGGTAGGGCGTCGCCGAGGGGATCGCCATCCCGGCCAGTGTGCCGTCCGGGAGATGGGCCAGCCGCCACCAGGAGCGCTCGCCGGGGCAGTCGAGGTAGAAGTCGAAATCCTCACGGGCCAGTTGCTCGGCATCCCTGCTGAGCAGCTCGTTCCGCGTGGCCAGATCGAGGCTGCCGTGCGACAGGCGGACGAAGGCGTCCAGGAACTCCTCGTCGGTGCCCTCCCGGAAGGCCAACCGCCCGGTGGGCTCGGCGGTCCCGGCCTGCGGCGTCCACTCGTAGCGCAGCCTCTCGATCTCGCGCGTCAGGCCGGTCCGGTGCGCGGCCTCCCGGCGCCAGGCGACCGCCTCGGCCAGCGGCGGCGCGGCGCGCCATCCGCGCGGCAGCGGGACGGTGTAGCCCGGGAGGTTGCCGAAGGAGGCGTGGCCGGCCGCGAGCAGCCCGGCGGCCACGCCGGCCGGGTCGGCCACGCCCGCCCGCACCTGAAGGCAGTCGAGCGCGATGGGCCGCGCGCTGTCGGCACGGCCCCACCACAGGGCGCGGGCAAGGATGTCGCCGTCCCCGTCCTCGGCGAACCAGGTCCACGCAGGGCGCATCCGGTTCTCGGCGAACTCCTCACGGACCTTCTCGGCGCTCAGGGCGGGGACGGGACCATCGGCCGGGTAGGCGGCCGCGCGCTCGAGGTCCGAGGGGTCTGCGGTGGCGTCGCGGAAGATCATCTGGTGATGATCACACAGGTGCGCATGGCGCTTCTCGAGTGCCTCCGGGGTGGAGTGGTGCGAGGGCCGTGCTGGTGTGCACGGCCCTCGCACCGGGTGTGGGGCGCCCCGTTCCCGCCCTCGTCGTCCGGATCTGCACGTGGTGGTGTGCTGTGCGGTGTGCGCTGTCACCTGTACGCGGTGCTGAGCTGCGTTGTCGGTGGGGAATTGAACCCCTGCGTTGCTCTTCACGCACCGAGGCCGGATAAACCGCCGACCCGCGGTGTGTGCACGCCTCCGTGACGACTACCTGCTGTCCCACACCCAGCTGGTGGGTTCAGTCCTCGATCAGGTCGATCTCCCAGTTGGTGCGCTGGATCACGGTGTCCACCTCGCGGATCTCCTTGGCCAGCACGTCCGCCTGGGCCCGGAGTTCGGCGACCGGCAGGGCGGAGAGGATCCGCAGTTCGGACCTCATCTGCCGGACGGCTCCGCGCTGGTCACGTCCGGAGGCGGCGTCGGCGGCCGTCGTGAGCACCGAGTGGCGCAGCCGCAGGACGTCCCGGCGGGCGAGGGCGTCGGTCAGGGTGCCGCCGCCCTCGAGGACCGCGGTGGAGTTGGTCCGGTTGATCTGGCGGATCAGCCGCTCCAGCTCGTCCAGCACCTCTCCGGCCTGGGCCAGGACCTCCGCCGCGTTCTCGGCCGGCTCCTCGCCCTCCTGGTAGCGGGCGCTGCCGACGACGCGCGCCCGCAACTGCTCCACCCGCCGCACCGAGGCCGCACGCTCCGCGAGCGCTTCAGCCAGTTTCACCGCGTCATCCCCCCACGTCCCTCGTGATCGTCCGGCAAGTATGCACGTCGACGCCCGACGGCCCGGTTCGCGGGGCGGGGGCGAGGGGACCGGCCTTCGTCGGGAGAGGACGGTGGGGCCTTGTGGTGACCGCTTCGCGTGCGGCGGCGGTCGGCCCACTGCCGCACGCGAAGCGGCACGTCCTACGAGCCCCGGAAGATGTCCTTGGTGAAGAACCCGACGGTCAGTGTCGCGGCGCCGCCGGAGCCGTGTTCGATCTTCTCGACGAACGCGCCGCCGTAGTCCCACCGGCGTAGCGAGTGGCCCGGCCGCGTGCTGTCCTCACGTCCCTGGACGCCTCTGCGCTCGCAACGGTTCGTCCGTTCGGAGGAGTACCTGTCGGTACCACATCGGCGCCGGCGGGGGTCTGATCGCCACCAGCATCCGCGCAACCTGCTCCCAGCGGTGCCACGCGAGAGCCACCCGCTGGGATCACTGCTGGTCAGGGGGCCGACGCAGCCGCCTGTCGGACTCTCGTGCGCGTCCTTCCTGCTCATGGGACGGCCTGTCAGATGTCGGTGCGGGGATCACCGCCGGCGGGCTGTCCGGCTCCGGCGCCAACCGGTCCGGGTTCGCCGGCACAGGACGGTGCGTGACCTGTGACAGCGAACCTGGACCGCTTGCCGTCGAAGGTGGACTGAACGCAGTTCGTGACAGCGAAGATGGACCGCCGCAGGTCAGGAGTACAGAGCCCACCTAGGGATGGCCCAGCTCACCCCGGGAGCCGGGCGGCGATAACAGCCTCGGTGCGGACACGCTCGTCAAACAATCCGCCGACGGGACCGAAGGCGTTCAGGGCCTGTCGGAGGTCACGTTCGAAGGCCGCCCGGCCGGGGCCGAGTGCGGCCGGGCTGGTGAAGCTGTAGGAGAGCTGAAGCCCAACGACCTCGTCCACGCTGCGGCTGACCGTCCGGTCCCAGTGAATCTCCTCGACCCGGGAGAACGGCGAGCGGAGCAGGACCTCCTGGTGCCGCACATCGGGATACCCGGCCGGCCCGGAGCCCCGAAAACGTTCGGGGCCCAGATGGCGACGGCGGACCTGCTCGACCACGGCCAGCCAGGGCGGCGGTTCAAGGTCGTCGTGCTGGGCTCCGCAGGTCGCCAGCACCACCGCGCCCTCGGGTTCGATAAGGGTGTCCAGGTCGCGCAGCAGCCGTTCCCGGTCCGTCCAGTGGAACGAGGCACCCATCACCGTCAGCAGGACTGGCCCCACGTCCATCGCGAGCAGCGTGTCAGAGCTCCCGAGTCGCCATTCGATGCCGCTCACCCGTGCCTGGGTGGCAAGACGACGCCCCTCGGCGATCATTTCAGGCTCCGGATCGACGGCAATCACCTCTCGTAGGAGCGGCGCCAGCGGCAACGTGAGAGCTCCGCTGCCCGCCCCCAGATCCAGCACCCGCTGGGAGCCATCGAGAGAGAAACGCTGGCCGAGGAGAGCGAACAGACGGGGATCGTACGCGGGCCGGAACCTCGCGTAGTACGGCACCGTCGAGGCGAACAATCCACCGGGCGGAGGCTTCACTCCTCCAATCTCCCACCGTTGCGTTCGTCCGGGAAGCCAAGGGGTGTCGGCTCAGCCAGCATGATCAATCTCAGCGCTAACCGCTGTCCGCCTACTACTTGCGGCCGAGGGACAAGTAGCTGACCTGCGGCGATCCATCATCGCTGTCACGAACTGCGTTCGGTCCACCTTCGATGGCAAGCGGTCCAGGTTCGCTGTCACAGGTCAGTGCGCACCCGGAAGGCGTTGACGAGCGACAGTCACCGATATATCGTTGAGCCATCAAGACAGTACGTCGAACGATCGCGATCTGGTCGTGAGTCGATCGCAGTGATCGCGGTGATCGTGAAACCGAGAGGTGGTGCGCACCATGCGTACGGAGAATTCGTTCAGCAGAGGAGGCCGGGGCGGCCAGGGCCGTGGACGCGGCATGGGCCGGCGGGGGCCGGGGTTCGACGAGATGCCGGGGGAGTTCGGGGAGGGGCGCCGGGCGTTCGGGCCGCCGATGCCGCCCGGTGGACCGTTCGGTGGCGGCCCGTTCGGTGGCGGGGGTCCGTTCGGGCCGTTCCGCGGCGGGCACGGCGGCCGCGGGCGTGGTCCCGGGCGGCGTGGTGGGCGGGCGCGGCGTGGTGACGTCCGGGCCTCGCTGCTGGCGCTGCTGCTGGACCGGCCGATGCACGGCTACGAGATGATCACCGAGATCGGTGAGCGGACCTCGGGTGCCTGGCGTCCCTCGCCGGGATCGGTCTACCCGACCCTCCAGCTCCTGGAGGAGGAGGGCCTGATCCAGGCTCAGGAGACCGGCGGCAAGCGGCTGTTCACGCTGACCGCGGCGGGTCGCACGGAGGCCGAGGCGGGCGCGCCGGAGCCGTGGCAGGAGGCCGGCCAGGGAATCGACTGGGAGGCCGTCCAGGAGGTCGGCCAGGCGCTGGGCTCGGTGGACCACGCGATCCGCCAGGTGATGACCACCGGCACCGAGGAGCAGCGGGCCAAGGGACTGGCGGTCCTGGTGGAGGCGCGCAAGAAGCTCTACCTGATCCTGGCCGAGGAGGCCTGAGTCGAGCGGCCCTGAGCCGAGGAGGCCGGAGTCGAGCAGCCCCGACTCGAGCGGCCCCGAGTCGGGCGGCCCCGAGTCGGGCGGCCGGGGTCGGCGAGCCCCGAACCTCAGTCGTTCGGGGCCTCGTCGGCCGGCGGCTCGTACTCGTAGCGCCAGCGGGAGCGGCCCTTGGTGCCGTACTCCTTGACCCGGACGTACACCAGCGTGCGGGCCGGCTGGTCGCCGTGGGCCGGCACCGGCACCCGGTAGACCTTGGGCACGGTGTTGAAGGGGCTCAGCAGGATCGGCAGCACCCGCCCGTCCAGTGGCCCGCCGAAGAAGGCGGTGTCCGCGCTCCTCATCGCCTGGTTCTCCTCATCGGCCCAGCTTCGCACCCCGGACCCGGGGATCCCAAACACCCCCGGGTCCGGGGCGCCCGCGTGCTCCCTTATCCTGCTCTGTACGCCCCCGGGGTCCGCCCGGGTCAGCGGCCCCGTGCGGGCCGGGTGAGGCGCGCGACGGTGCGCCTGCCCGCCGAGCTCTCGACCTCGAGCGCCGCACCGTGGACCAAAGGCGTCGGCCGCCCGGTGACCCCGGTTCCGGCCACCCGGTGAACCACCGGGCGCACCCGGGAAGCAGCGGGCGGTGCCGGGTGTTGGGCCGGTTGTCGCGTCGAACGCTGTGACACACCAGCCACAGCAGGCGGAAGGGGCCCGATGGAAGCCAGTAGCAGGTGGACGGCTTGGTGGCCGCGACGTGACCGGCAGCGCCCCGGTCCGGCCGCCGGTGGTGGGATGTCCCCGGCTGCCCGGCTCGACCTGCTGCTCGGCGCGGTCCGTGCGGGCTTCCCGCTGGCGCCCGCCGCGCACCCGGCGGGCCACCGCTGTTCCTGTGACCGGGTCGGCTGTCCGGCGCCGGCCCAGCACCCGGTCTCGTTCGCCTGGCAGTCGCAGGCCACCACCGACGCCGAGCAGCTGGCCCGCTGGCTCTCGCGCGACCCGCAGGCCAACTTCATCACCGCCACCGGCCGGGTGCACGACGTCCTGGACGTCCCGGCCGAGGCCGGCCGGCTCGCGCTGGAGCGGCTGACCGCGCTCGGCGTGGAGGGCCCGGTGGCCGCCGTCGGCGAGGACCGCTACCTCTTCTTCACCAGCACCCGTGGCACCCCGGAGGACGAGGACGAGTGGTGGTCGAGCGCGCTCGACACCCACCCGGACACCGTCTCCGAGCACCCCGGGCTGCGCTGGCACTGCCGTGGCTCGTACACGCTGCTGCCGCCGGCCGCGCTGCCGGACGGCTCCGAGGTGCGCTGGCTGCGCGGGCCCGAGCAGCCGCTGCCGGACCCGCTGCGGGTGCTGGACGTGCTCACCGACGCCTGCACCGAGGTGGGCGCGGTCGCCGAGGAGCAGTGGCTGATCGGCTGACCAGCTGACCGGCTGACCGGCTCGAGCGGCCGGCCACCGCCCCGGGGCGGTGGCCGGCCGCTATGACGAGCCCTACGGGAGGGTGAGGATCTCGGCGCCGTCCGCCGTGACCACCAGGGTGTGCTCGAACTGCGCGGTGCGCTTGCGGTCCTTGGTGACCACCGTCCAGCCGTCCGGCCAGATCTCGTAGTCGTACGTCCCCAGGGTGAGCATCGGCTCGATGGTGAAGGTCATCCCGGGCTTGATCACCTCGGTCGCCCGGTCGCTGTCGTAGTGCGGGATGATCAGGCCGGAGTGGAACGAGGTGTTGATCCCGTGCCCGGTGAAGTCCCGCACCACGCCGTAGTCGAACCGCTTGGCGTAGGACTCGATGACCCGGCCGATCACGTTGATCTGACGACCCGGCTTGACCGCCTTGATCGCCCGGGCGAGTGATTCCCGGGTCCGCTCGACCAGCAGCCGCGACTCCTCGTCCACGTCCCCGCAGAGGTAGGTGGCGTTCAGGTCTCCGTGCACCCCGTGGATGAACGCGGTGGCGTCGATGTTGACGATGTCGCCGTCCTGCAGCACCGTCGAGTCCGGGATGCCGTGGCAGATCACCTCGTTGACCGAGGTGCAGATCGACTTGGGGAAGCCCCGGTAGCCGAGGTCGGAGGGGTAGGCGCCGTGGTCGCACATGTAGGCGTGCGCGACGGCGTCCAACTCGTCGGTGGTCACGCCGGGGGCGATCAGTTCGGCGGCCGCCGCCATCGCCCGGGCGGCGATCCGGCTGGCGATCCGCATCTTCTCGATGGTCTCCGCGCTCTGCACCTCGGGCCCGGTGTACGGGGTCGGCATCGGCTTGCCGACGTACTCCGGCCTGGCGATGTGCGCCGGGACCTTGCGCAGGGGGGACTGGATACCGGGAACGAGGTGAGCCATGGCGGGGAGTCTATCGGTCGGTCCCCCACCGGCCCGAGCCCCCGATGGTGTGGGTGCGGACGCGGTCGGGAATGATCACGGCAGACCCGCACCACCGGAACACGGCGCACCACCCGAGAACGGAGAGTCCCCATGCCGATGGGATTCCGCCACAAGCCCACCGGGAACCCGGGCGAGTGGTTCTACTGCCTCAAGCACGGCAAGGTCGAGGAGGGGCCGGAGTGCCCGGCCAAGGACCGGCTCGGCCCGTACGCGACGCGCGAGGAGGCCGGGCGCGCGCTGGAGACCGCCGCCGAGCGCAACCGCGAGTGGCGCGACGATCCGCGCTGGGACGACCGCCCGCACCCCGACGCGCCGGGGGACGGGCCGAGCTGAGCCGGGCTCAGCTGACGGGGTCTCGGCCCGCTCAGGCCTGGGCGGCGGACGGGTCGAGCGCGGCCGTCGCCGGGGCGGTGGCGCCGGCAGCGGGCTCGGCGGTGGCTCCCTCGGCGGTCCCCTCGGGGGCGTCGTCGGTGGGGGCGTCGCCGTCGGCGGGCTCGGTGGCCCGCTCGCGCTGGGCCCGGACGGCGGCCACGTGCGGGTCGGTGCGCGCGTCGTAGGCGAGCAGCCGGGGCAGCGCGGTGGCCAGCCCGGCCACGCTCAGCACGCAGGCCAGCCCGCCGAGCCAGACCGAGCCGCGCACCCCGACCAGTGCGGCCGTGCCACCGGCCCGGACCTGGCCCAGCTGCGGGCCCACCGAGTAGCTGAGCAGTTCCACCCCGGCGAGGCGTCCGCGCAGCTCGTCGGGGATGGACTGGTTCCAGATGGTGGAGCGGCCCATGCCGCTGACCATGTCGGCGCCGCCCGCCGCCGCCAGGAAGAGCAGCACCAGCCAGATGTTGCCGACGAGCCCGGCGGCGGTCATCGCGGCGCCCCAGCCGAGCGCGGCCAGGACCACCATCCGCCCGTGCCGGTGGATCGCCGAGGCCCAGCCGCTGGTGGCCGAGACGACCAGTGAACCGACCGCCGAGGCGCCGTACATCAGGCCCAGCGCCCAGTGCGCGTGCAGGTCGTCGGCGAGGAAGGGGAAGATCGCGGTGGGGAAGGCGAAGAACATCGCGGCGATGTCGATCACGTAGGTGCCCAGCAGTTCGGGCCGGCTCCAGGCGTACCGCACCCCGGCGGCGATGGCCGCGACCGAGGGCTTGACGGCGCCGGAGGGCGGCGGCACCGCGCGCACCCTGACGAGCAGCAGCAGCGAGGCACCGAACGAGACGACGTCCAGCGCGTATGCGGTGTGCGCCCCGGCGAAGGCGACGATCACGCCGGCCAGCGCCGGGCCGAGCACCGAACCGGCGCTGCGGTAGAGCGAGATGAGCGCGAAGGCGGCGGTCATCTGGTGGTGCTCGACGATCCGCGGGACCAGGGTGTCCAGGGCCGGGCGCTGCAGCCCGTCCAGCGCCGCGACCAGGCCCGCGACCAGGTAGATCGGCCAGAGCATCGGGTGCGGCAGCAGGGAGTTGAGCAGCAGCAGACCGCTCAGCAGGCCGAGCCCGGCCTCCGAGCCCAGCACCAGTTTCCGTCGGTCCAGCGCGTCGGCGAGCGCGCCGCCCCAGAGCCCGAAGACGATCAGCGGCAGCAGTTCGACGGCGCCGACCAGGCCGACCGCGACGTAGGAGCCGGTCAACTGCTTGATCTGCAGCGGGACGGCCACGTAGGTGAGGAAGCTGCCGAAGGTGGAGACGCACCCCGAGCCCCAGAGCAGTCGGAAGTCCCGGGAGGCGCGCCAGGGCGCGAGATCCGGGCGAAGCCGGCTGAGGAGGCTTGCTTGCTTGCTCACAGGCCGCCATCCTGCGCCGCCCGGGCCCGCGGGGCAACGCATTTAACGGTCCGGGCCCGCCGCGTCCGGGCCCGCCGCGGTCCGGTACGGCAGCCGTCGTGGTTGGCGGCGGGGGGCGCCGCCGGGGGCCGGCCCTCGCCGGCGACCGTCGTCACCAGCGGTTGACCGGCTCGGTGGTGAACCTGGCGACCAGCCGGGCCAACCGGTCGGTGCGCCGCGGCTGTTCGCCGGCCGCCGCGCTGACCAGGTGCTGGACCAGGTCGAACTCCGGTGCCGCGGCGCTGTCCACCGTCAGGCTCCGGTGCGCGAGCGCGGTCAGCTCGCCGTCGTCGGCCCGGTCGTCCGCGGCCAGCGCCAGCACGGTGGCCCCGCCGCGCCGGGCGTCCGCGAGGCGCTCCAGCAGACCGGCGCCGGCGGCCTGCGGGCTGACCACCAGGACCGTCTCGCCGCGCCCGGCCGCCGCCAGCCGGGGCAGCCCGTGCCGCAGGTGCGGCGGGGGCGTGGCCGCAGGTGGGGCAACGGCCGGGACGGTACCGAGCGGGAGCGCTCCCTCGGGGCCGGACCCGCCGACGGCGGGCCCACCGTCCTCGGGGCGGTGGCGGATCAGGGTCGGTGCCAGCAGCGGGAGGTCCGACCAGGCGGCCTCCTCGTCCAGGTGCGCGGCCAGGTGCCAGGGCTCGTACCCGTCCGAGCCGACCAGCAGCAGGCCGCGCGCCGAGCGCCGGGTGACCGCGCCGCGCAGCGACCCCGCGAAGGCCCGGGTCGCCGCCAGCAGTTCGGTGCCGGCGAGTCCTTGCCGAAGTGCCGAAACTCTCAGGGGATCCATGGCGCCCAGGATGGAGCCGGGGCCCGGCCTTTGGCAGGATCTCGGTATGACTTCCCTCGATTCAGCGACCAGTGCGGCAGCCGCAGCGGAACTGCCCGACGTCTCCCAGTTGGTGGTCGGCGTCCTCGGCGGCACCGGCGACCAGGGCCGTGGCCTGGCCTACCGGCTGGCCAAGGCCGGCCAGCGGGTCATCATCGGCTCGCGCAGCGCCGAGCGGGCCGCCGAGGCCGCCGCCGGGCTCGGCCTCGGCGTGCGGGGGGCGGACAACGCCACGGTCGCCCGCGAGAGCGACATCGTGATCGTCGCGGTGCCGTGGGACGGGCACGGCGAGACGCTGGCCGCCCTGCGGGAGGAGCTGGTGGGCAAGATCGTGGTGGACTGCGTCAACCCGCTGGGCTTCGACAAGCAGGGCGCGTACGCGCTCACCCCGGAGGAGGGCAGCGCCGCCCAGCAGGCCGCCGCCCTGCTGCCGCAGTCCCGGGTGACGGCGGCCTTCCACCACCTGTCGGCCGTGCTGCTCCAGGACCCGGAGATCGAGAGCATCGACACCGACGTCCTGGTGCTGGGCGACGAGCGCGCGGCCACCGACCTGGTGCAGGCGCTGGCCGCCCGGATCCCCGGCATGCGCGGCGTCTTCGCGGGCCGGCTGCGCAACGCCCACCAGGTCGAGGCGCTGGTCGCCAACCTGATCTCGGTCAACCGCCGGTACAAGGCGCACGCCGGGCTGCGGGTCACGGACGTCTGAGCGGGGCCCGGACGTCCGAGCGGCTCCCGGCCGCCCGGACCGTGGCACCGTGTGACGGCTTCGTGACGAAACGCGAGGTCCGGGTCACCCCGTTGTGGGCGGGCCCGGACCTTCGGCGAGAATGGTGCGACACCCCCGACCTCTGGAGCCGGTTGCCATGCCCCGCAACGCCCTGTACGCCTCGATCGTCTTCGTCCTCGCGGTCTCCGCCGCGGTGGTCTCCTTCGTGGAGGGCAACTGGCTCGGGGTGGTCTGGGTGCTGCTGGCGGGCGTCGCCAGCAACATCGCCTGGTACTACCTGCGCAAGGAGCGGCTGGCCAAGGCGGCCGAGGGCAACCAGTTCGGCTAGACCCGCGTCGGTGCGCGCGGTCAGTGCGACCAGAACCGGAACAGGTACGAACCGAGCTGCGCGTAGAAGACCGTGTTGATCCCGAACAGGTCGAGGACGTCGTAGATCCGGGCGAAGAACCAGTGGTTGACTTGCGACTGCCACAGCACCACGAAGACCGCGAGCATCCCGTACGGCGCGAACGGCTGGACCGCGCGGCGGGCCTGCGGCGAGAGCCACGGCTCGATCACCCCGTAGCCGTCCAGGCCCGGCACCGGCAGCAGGTTGAGGATCGCGGCGGTCAGCTGGAGCAGGCCCAGGAAGCCCAGCGCGGCCGGCAGGGCGCCGACCTGCTCCGCGCCGATCTCGACGGTGCCCGGCAGCTGGTCCAGCCAGCCGGAGCCGACCGGGATCAGCAGGGCCAGCGCGAAGACCAGGTTGACCAGCGGCCCGGCCGCCGAGATCAGGCTGTGCTTGAGCCGCCCCTGGATCCGGTGGCGCTCGATGAAGACCGCGCCGCCGGGCAGGCCGATGCCGCCCAGCACCACGAAGACCACCGGCAGCACGAAGCTCATCAGCGCGTTGGCGTACTTGAACGGGTTGAGGGTCAGGTAGCCCTTGGCGCCGATCGTGATGTCCCCGCCGTGCAGCGCGGTGCGCGCGTGCGCGTACTCGTGCAGCGACAGCGAGACCATCCAGCCGGCCACCACGAAGAGGAAGACGCCGAAGCCGGTCGAGCCGAAGCCGCTCCACAGGGCCCAGCCGGCGGTACCCATGGTCGCCAGCAGCACCCAGAAGACGGGGCTGATCCGGCGCTCCTCGCGGTCGGACCGGCGTGTGTCGGCAAAGCTCATGGGAAACGGTTCTCCGAGGCAGGGGGTGTGGGGGCGGACCCGACCGATGATGCCGGGTGGCGGACGTCGGGGACAAGCGACACCGGGTGAACGTGCCGCCGCGCCCGCGCGTTCCGGGCGCTCCCCGCCCCGGGCGTACCGGGCGCCCCGGGCGGAAGTCAGCGGATCCGGTCGCCCGAAGGCCGCAGAATGGTGCCGTGCACTACGGCATCCTCGGCACCACCACGGCCCATCACGACGACGGCACCCCGGTCCCGCTCGGCGGTGCCCGGCTGCGCGCGCTGCTCGCGGCGCTGGTCCTGCGCGAGGGCCGGCCGGTGCCGGCCGACCAGCTGGTGGCCGAAGTCTGGGACGGCGACACCCCGCAGGACTCCGCGGCGGCGCTGCAGACCCTGGTCGGCCGGCTGCGCCGCACCATCGGGCGGGCCGAGGTCGGCTCGGGCCCCGGCGGCTACTGGCTGACCGGCGGCGAGAGCGACCTGGCGCGGTTCCGGCAGCTGGCCGAGCGGGGGCGCGAGGCGCTGGCGGCCGGCGACGCGGCCGCGGCGGCGCACGAGCTGCGCGGGGCGCTGGCGCTCTGGCGCGGCCCGGCGCTGGCCGACCTG
>NZ_BAAALF010000102.1:0-28609 GCF_039528135.1 Kitasatospora nipponensis
GCACCGCGAGCGTCACCCTGCGTCACAAACAGCCCCGCCCGTGGCCCGCACCACACACCGACCGCCCCGAACGGTGGTGGGGCTAGCCCTACCTCCGGCAGGGGACAGCCCCCTGCCGTTTCGGGGTGGCGGCGTCATGGTCGGGGTGCGGCCCGGGTCCGTACGTTCGTGGGGTCAGCGCAGGTCACTGCGGGGGACGACGACCGGCCGGAGACGCCATGCCACACGCCAGCACGATGCTGATCGCCGATGCCGGGCCCGATGCCGGACCCCGACCCGAACCCGGACCTCGGGCGGGCAGTGAGTTCGCCCCGTTGCTGAGGGCGGTCAGGGAGCAGGGGCTGCTGGAGCGGCGGCTCGGCTGGTACGCGGTCCGCATCGCCGCGAACCTGCTGGCCCTGACCGCCACGGTGGTGGCGGTGGTGCTGGCCGGGGACAGCTGGTGGACCGTGCTGCTCGCGCTGCCGCTGGCCGTCCTGTGGGCCCGCACCGCCTTCTTCGGGCACGACGCCGGCCACGCGCAGATCACCCGGGGCAAGCGGGCCGGGCGAACCGTCGGGCTCGTCCACAGCAACCTGCTCCTCGGGCTGAGCTACGCATGGTGGAACGACAAGCACAACCGCCACCACGCCAATCCGAACCACGTCGACAAGGACCCGGACGTCGGCGTGGGCGCCCTGGTCTGGACGCAGAGGCAGGCCGAGCGGCGCGCGGGCCTCAGCCGCTGGCTCACCCGCCACCAGGCGGGGCTCTTCGTGCCGATGCTGCTGCTGGAGGGGATCGCGCTCAAGGTCTCCGGGTTCCAGGACCTCAGGCGCCAGTCGCCCCGCGAACGCGCCGTCGAGGGCCTGCTCCTGCTGGCCCACCTGGTCGGCTACGCGACGCTGCTGCTGAGCGTGCTCCCGCCGGGGAAGGCCCTGGTCTTCGCCCTGGTGCACCACGCCCTGTTCGGTCTCCACCTGGGGCTGACCTTCGCCCCCAACCACAAGGGCATGGAGATGCCCGACCCGGACGGCGAGGGGTGGGGCCACCTGCGCCGCCAGGTGCTCACCTCGCGCAACGTGCGCGGCGGGTTCGTCACCGACTGGGTGCTCGGCGGCCTGAACTACCAGATCGAGCACCATCTGTTCCCGCACATGCCGCGTCCCCACCTGCGGCGGGCCCGACCGCTGGTCCAGGCCCACTGCGCGGCGGTCGGGATCCCCTACGCCGAGACGTCCCTGCTCGACTCCTACCGGCAGGCGCTGCACCACCTGCACGAGGTCGGCGCACCGCTGCGGGCGGCGCGGTAGCCGGCACGCCGGCCCCGCCGCGCCCAGGCGGGTGCGCGCGGGGCGGGCGGCTCCGGCTCCGGCTCTAGAAGAAGCCGTCGTCCTCGTAGTAGTTGTTGACGACCACCTCGGGGGAGTCGTCGCTGAACGCCTCGTTGAGCAGCGCGCCGCCCACCAGGCCGGCCGCGCCGGCGCCGATCAGCGCGCCGGTGCCGAAGCGGCGCTGCGGGGGCTGGCCGGGCGCCTGCGGCTGGGCCTGCTGGTAGCCCTGCTGCTGCGGATAGCCGGGCTGCACCGCCTGGGGGTAGCCGCCCGCCTGCGGGTACCCGTTCCCCTGCGGGCCGGAGTAGAACGGCGGCACGCCGCCCTGCACGCGCTGCGCGCAGGCCAGGCAGGCCTCGATCTGCCGCGGCACGCCCCACTGCGGGGACCACAGCGCCGACGCCTGGGCGGCGCCGTGGGCGGGGTCGAAGAAGCACGTCATGCGAGAACTCCCTGCTGCCGGCTGAGGGGCCACCGGCTGAACGGCTACGGGCTGGACGGTGGGAACGGCCGCCGGTGCGGCCGGGGCGAAGGCGGGCGGTGTGGCGGCCGGCCGGGCGGCGGGCTGAGCGGGCTGGACCGGCGCCGGTGGCGGCCCGCCGACGTTCACCCCGAAGTCCGTCGCGATGCCGGCCAGCCCGGAGGCGTAGCCCTGGCCGACGGCACGGAACTTCCAGTCCTGGCCGTGCCGGTAGAGCTCGCCGAAGACCATCGCGGTCTCACTGGCCGCGTCGCCGTCCAGGTCGAACCGGGCCAGCTCGGCGCCGCCCGCCGTGTCCACCACGCGGATGTAGGCGCCGCGCACCCGGCCGAAGGACTGGGCGAGTTGGGCGGCGTCGTAGATCGCCACCACGAAGACGATCTTCTCCACCCGGGCGGGGACGTCCGCCAGGTCGACCTCCAACTGCTCCTGGTCGCCCCCGCCGGTGGCCTCGCCCCGGTGGCGCACCGAACCGTCCGGGCTGCGCCGGTTGTTGAAGAAGACGAAGTGCTGGTCCGAGACGACCTTCCCGGAGTCGTCGCAGAGCAGCGCGCTCGCGTCCAGGTCGTACGCCGCGCCGGCCTGCCACCCGAGCCCGATCCGCACGGCGCGCACCCCCGGGGCCTGCGTACCCAGCGACACATTGCCGCCCCTGGCCAGGGCAACACCCATGACGTCCCTCCACTGTGCTCTCGATCTCGTGCGTCCAGTGGCGACAACGTCGTGCGCGTGCGGCCGGTTCCCGTCGCCGGACGCTAAGATCACGCAGCCCGATCGGGGGCGATCGAACAGCGGGACATGGGGCGGGGACGAGCAGGATGACCGACAACCTCGGCATAGCCGACGGCATGAGCGACCAGGGCGACGGCATGAGCGACCGGAGCGCTACGAGTGACCAGAGCGGGGACCAGAGCGGAGACCGGATCGCGGACGGCAAGGGCACCGGCGGCCCCGGCGTGGCCACCCAGATCGTGGCGGCGGCGGTGCTGGGGGTGATCGTCGTCGCGGGCCTGTGGGGGCTGCGCCTGGTCGGCAATCCCCAGGCGGCGGCCGCGGGCAAGCCGGCCGTGTGCGAGAAGCCCAAGGACACCGACGCCCCCGAGTACCCGGCCCTCTGTGCCGCCCTCAACCGCCCGGACCTGCCGACCCTGCTCGGGATGCCGACCGAACACGTCACGATCGCCACGTCCGGCGGCGGCCCGATGACCTTCGCGGACGGGCACAAGGAGTACGACGCCTCGGCGGAGGTCCAACTCGGTTCCGTCAGACTGCGGATCACCGACAACCACACGATGTCGGTGAAGGACTTCGCGGTCCTCTCGAACAAGCCGCCCACGCCGATGGCGGTCCTCGACCACCCCTCGGCGGCCTACACCGACCACACGACCGCGCTCTACTTCAACGCCGGCACCAACCAGTCCAGGACCGGGACCGGCGGTGTCGCGCGCCACCTCGTGGTGGCCAAGACGCCCGACGTCGACGGTGAGTCCTTCGAGGTCGCCATGTGGCGCGAGGACGACGGCGCTCCGGACGAGGCAGCGCTGTACCGGATCGCCCAGGCGGTCCTGCCGACCCTTCAGGGCTGGGTCACCGGACCGTAGCCACCGCTGCCGCCGCCCCCGCCGGGGTCACTCCCGGCGGTAGGCGTCGTGGGGCGCGCGGGCCTCCTCGAACAGGGCCGGGCCCTCCTGCGGCACCGTCGGCCAGGCGCCCGACTCGGGGTTGAGCTCGACCAGTTGCTCGGTGGAGAGCGCGTACACGACGCGGCCGAGCCCGGAGCGGACGATGCCGCCGGCGCACATGCCGCAGGGCTGGCAGCTGGTGTAGAGCGTGGTGCGGGCGGCGGTGGCGGGGTCGAGTTCGCGCGCCGCCCAGCGGGCGAGCTTCAGCTCCGGGTGGGCGCTGATGTCGTTGTCGCGCCGCACCGTGTTGTGGGCCTCGGCGAGGACCGTGTGGTCCGGGCCGGCGAGCAGGGAGCCGTACGGGGCGTCGCCCAGGGTGACCGCGTGGGCGGCGATGGCGATGGCGCGCCGCAGCAGGTCCTCGTCGGCGGTGGTGATCACGGTGCAGTCCTCCAGTGGGTGGCCACGGCGCTGAGGGCCCGCCAGGCCGCCTGCGGCCGGCGGGTCTCCTGCGGATCACCGTGGTAGGGGTCGAGCAGGACGGTCTCGGCGCCGAGCAGCCGGAGCTGGTCGAGATCGTCGAGGACCTGTTCCAGGGTGCCGGTGCCGGCCAGCCGCTCGGGGTCGTCGATCGCGGTGTCGGTCAGCCGCAGGGCGATCCGCGGCGCGAACACCGGCAGGTCCGGGTGGCCGGCCAGCGTGGTGCGCAGCCACGGCAGGGTGGACCGCAGCGGGTGCCAGGCGTCGCCGACCCTGACGGCCCGTCGGATCGCCGCCTCGCTGCTGCCGCCGACCCAGAGCGGCACCGGGATGCCGTTGCCGCCGTCCTCCGCGCGCCAGACCTCGCGCAGGACGTCCAGCGCCTCGTCGGTCAGCCGGCCGCGCGCGGTGAACGGCACGCCGAGCGCCTCGAACTCCTGGCGCGCCCAGCCGACGCCCACCCCGAGCACCAGCCGGCCGCCGCTGAGCTGCTGGAGGTTGGCGGCCATCCGCGCCACCAGCAGCGGGTGCCGGTAGGGCAGCACGAGCACGGTCGTGCCCAGCCGTACCCGGTCGGTGATGCCGGCCAGCCAGGACAGCGTGGTGAAGGGCTCGTAGAACGGCGCGGGGTAGCGCTGGGCCACGTCGGGTGTGGAGGCCACGTGGTCCGACACCATGAGCAGGTCGAAGCCGAGCCCCTCCACGGTCCGCGCCCACTCGCGCAGCACGCCGGGGTCGGTTCCGGGCCCGAAGTTGGGGACGTTGACGCCAAGTTGCATGACCTGAGGCTATCCCGGTGATCATGGCAGGGGGAAGGCGGTTCTCCTGGTGATCGGCACGTTCTCCCGTGGTTCTGCCGGTAGGATCGCCGGATGGCCGCGAATCTTGACGACGTTGACTGGGCGATCATCGACGAGCTGCAACGGGAGGCCCGGATCTCCCTCAGTGAGCTGGGGCGGCGGGTGAGTCTCAGCGCGTCGGCCACCACCGAGCGCGTTCGCCAGCTGGAGGCGATGGGCGTCATCACCGGCTACCACGCCGAGGTCGACCTGACCAAGGTCGGCTACCCCGTGCTCGCCGTCGTCCGGCTGAAGTACCCGGGCAACCATCACCAGCCGCTGCACCGGCTGCTCGCCGAGCGGGCGGAGATCCTGGAGTGCCTGCGCACCACCGGCGAGGACTGCTACACGCTGCAGGTGGCGGCCACCTCGATGGGCCACCTGGAGACCTTGATGGACGAACTGGCCGGCTTCGGCAGCACGACCACCAGCGTCGTCTACAGCCGGACCCTCCCGCGCCGCGGACCCGCCCGGCCCTGAGCGGCCGCCCCCCCGCGCGATCGGCACCACACCCGGGCCCCGAACGCGCCGACGGCCCGCCCCCCTCGCGGGGTGCGGGCCGTGCGCCGGTGCCGCGGACTCAGCTCGATCCGGCCTTCTGCAGGCCCGCCTGGACGTCGTCGAAGTTCATCACCGGGATGAAGGCGATCTTGGCGCCGAGGTCCCGGAAGAACGGCTCGGCGACGCTCGGGATGTCGGACACCTCCTTGAGGTCGAAGACGACGAAAGCGGTCCGCTGCCCGTCCTTCGCCCCGAAGTACGCGGCCTCCGGCTTGATCCGGTCGAACACCGACTTCATGGTCTGGGCCAGCGTCATGTCGGTGATCGCCTTGTTCGCCTTGTCGGTGTCCATCTGGACCGTCAGCAGCACCCTCATGGTCGTTCCACCTCTGGTTGGCGTGTCGGCACGCACGTGCCTCCCCCAGATCGTGGCCGCAATCCGTGACCCCGGCAGCCCGGACAGCGCATTGGAGGGACCGCCGGCGAGGTCGCCCCGGTGCGGTCCCCCCGGTGTTCGGCGACTACGCAGTGCGGCGGCCACGAGGTCCGGCGACTACGTAGCCGGCTTACGTGGTTGCACGGATGTCCTCGCCCGCGGCCTGGTCGACGATCGGTGCTGCCGGCGGGGCGCGGTGCCGTGTCCGTCCGCGCCGTTCGGCGGCCGGGCGGGGGCGGCCGCCGCCGCTCCCGATCTCGTTCCGTCCTCAGGAGACTCCGTTGCTCGACGTTGTCGGTCAGGCGTTCGCGGACCGGGAGTACTACGCCCCGCTGGCGACCATCGGCGACCGGGGGCAGCGGTTCGCCGCCTCCAACGCGCCGCAGGGGTGGCTGAGCTCCGACAGTGACATCTGGACGGCCTGGAGCCACCCGGAGGCGCGACGGGCCGCCCAGGGGTGGAAGATCCACGTGTCCGCGCGCCTCGACCGCGCCCAGGACGTCCTCGACGTGGTGGCGCGGGTGTGTTTCGCCGAGCGGGTGCCGTTCAAGCACGTCGCCGCCCGCACGTTCTTCCTGGCGCTGCACCACAAGCACGCGGACCGGGCCCAGGCCGGCAAGTTCTGCGCCGTCTACCCGCACGACACCGCGACGGCCCGCCGGCTCCTCGACGCCCTGTCGGCCGCGCTGGAGGGGGAGGAGGGCCCCTACGTCCTGTCCGACCGGCGGTACCGGGACTCGCGGACCGTCCACTACCGCTACGGCGCCTTCAGCCACCGGAGCCGGCTGCTCCCCGACGGCAGCCGCGAACCGCTGGTGCGGGACGGTTCGGGACGGGACGTGCCGGACCTGCGCCGGCCGGCCTTCGTCCTCCCCGAGGGGGTCACCGATCCCTTCGTCGCCGAGGAGCCCGCGCCGCACACCGGGCCGATCGTCATCCGCGACTACGAGGTCGTCAGGGTGCTGCAGCCCAGCAACGCCGGCGGGGCGTACCAGGCGGTGGACCGGCGCACCGGGCGGGTCGTCTTCCTGAAGGAGGCGCGCGCCCACAACGGGTACAGCTGGGACGGGGTCAGCGCGCAGGAGCGACTGCGCCGCGAGTACGAGGTGCTCACCGCCGTCCACGCGGCGGCTCCCGGGGTCTGCCCGCAACCCCTCGACCACTTCACCGAGTGGGAACACGACTTCCTGGTCACCGAGTTCGTCGAGGGCGTGCCGCTGCAGCAGTGGGTGGCCCGCACCTCGCCGCTGACGACGTCGCACGGGCCCGCGCGGGACCCGGCCCCGCACTTCGAGGGGTGCCGGCAGATCCTGCGCGGCCTGGACGACGCCCTGGCGAGCCTGCACGCCCTGGGCTACCGGTTCGGGGACCTGAGCCCGGCCAACGTCCTGGTCGCCGCCGACCTGCGCGCCAGGCTCGTCGACTTCGAGGCCGCGACCCCGCTGACCGGGCCACCGGCCGCCATGGGCACCGCCGGATTCACCCCGCCGCGCGAACCGGCCGGCGCCGCAGCGGATCCGCTCCTGCGGGACCGGTACGGCATGACCGCACTCGCGCTGTCGCTGCTCGCCCCGCCGCTCCAGGGCGCGGCCCAGCCCACCGCGGCCCACCTCGCGCTGTTGCGGCGCGACCTGACGGTCACCGCGCGACCGCCGGCGGACCTCTGGGCGCGGGCAACGGCCTTCCCCCGCACGGACGGTGACGATGCCGCCCGGCCGGCCACGATGCCCGCCCGGCCTGCGCCGCCCGGGCCGGCCGCGCCGGCCGCGCTGCCCTCGCCGGCCGACGTCGACGCCGATCCCGAGGGCTGCCTCGCCGAGCTCGCCGTGCAGTTGGCCACCGGACTGCTGGAGGCGGCCGATCCCGAACGGTCCGACTGGGTCTTCCCGCCGGCCTCCGAGGCGTTCCGCACCAACACCGTCTGCGTGGCCTACGGAACCGCCGGGGTGGTGCACGCCCTGCACCGCGCCGGCGTGCCCGTCCCCGAGGGGGTCGAGAAGCGCCTGGTCCACGACGCGCTGGCGCTGCGCGAGGAGCTTCCCCCCGGCCTGACCGCCGGATCGGCCGGCATCGCCCGGGTGCTGGCCCAACTGGGCCGCCTGGACGAGGCGATCGAGCTGCTGCGGGCCGCGCAGGAGCATCCCCTCACCCGGACCTGCGGCACCCTGGCCGGCGGCCTGGCCGGCATCGGCCTGAGCTGGCTGGCCCTGCACCGGCGCACGCGCGACGCCCGGCACCTGGAGCGGGCCGCCGCCGCCGGGGACACCATCGTGCGCACGACCGATCCGGCGCCCACCCTCGGCGACCACGACGCCCGGGGACTGTTCCACGGCCGTTCCGGGCTCGCCCTCTTCCTGCACCGACTGGCCGGCGAGACGGGCCAGTCGCACTACCTCGAAGCCGGGCGCCGGCTGCTCCACGAGGAGCTCGACCGCGCGCTGCGGCTGCCCGACGGCGGCCTGTCCTACGCCGACAACGCCGTCCTCAGGCGCGCCATGCCCTACCTGGCCGTGGGGTCGGCGGGCGTGGCCACCGCCGTGGGCCGGTACGTGGCCACCTCCCCGGACGAGCGCTGCGCGGCGGCCCTGCCCCTGCTGGTCGCCGACGCCCGCAGGACCTGCACGCTGGAGGCCGGTCTCTGCACGGGACTCGCCGGGCTGGCCTACTTCCTGGCCGAACACGCCGAACTGACCGGCCGTCCGGCCGACCGTGAAACAGCCGTACGCGTGGCCACCGGACTGCTGAAGCACGCCAGTCCGCACGGGCAGGGCATGCGCTGCCTCGGCGCGGGCGGCCTGCGGTACGCCGCCGACCTGTCGGGCGGCGCCGCGGGAGTGCTGCTGGCGCTGCTGCGCGTCCTGCACGGCCCGCAGGACGAGCTGTTCACCCTGGACCACGGCATCCCATCCGCCGTGACTGCCCCACCCCCAAGGAAAGGACGATCCGCATGAACCAGATCCTCGCCCTCCAGCAGCTCGACGTCGAGCAGGAGGATGCCTTCTGGCACCCCTGCTTCAGCATCTACGCGAGCCTGATCACCAACCCGACCACCACCACCATGTGACCGGCGGGGGGGGGCGTGGGGCTCGGCCGGGCCGACGGTCCGCCGATCGTGGCGCCGCTCCGGTGCCGCACCGGCGGCGTGCCGGTGGGCGTGTCGGTGGGGCGGTCGATAATGCGGGTCATGGCAGATCGCAGTGCGGCCCTGAGGATCGGCACCTCGGCGGTACGGGAGTCCCTCAGGCCGTCCGGTACGACAGGTCGAGTGCCGACGTCGGGTGCCGGCCCGGCCGGGCTGGTGGGCAGATCCGCGGAACTGGCCCGCCTGGACGCCGTCCTCGGCGGCCTGGGGCGCGAGGGCGGGCCGTCCGTCGTCGACCTCTGCGGGGAGGCCGGGATCGGCAAGAGCCGGCTGTTGAGCGAGGTGTGCGCGCGGGCCCGCAGGGGCGGGCTGACGGTGCTGCGTGGGCGGGCCACGGAGGACGAGCGGCAGAGCCCCTTCCAGCTCTTCGCCGACGCCTTCGCCGACGTCGACCTCGCCGTGCTGGAGGGCGATCCGCTGCTGGCCCAGGCCGCACCGGTGGTGCACGGCGACCACCGGGTGCCGGACCCCGGGTCGGGCGCGGGCGCCCCCCGTCGCTTCGTCCTCTACCGTGCCGTCGCCGCGTTACTGGCCCGGCTCGGCGCGAACGGGCTGGTGGTGGCGCTGGACGACCTGCACTGGGCGGACGCCGCGTCGCTGGAACTCGTGGACCACCTGGTCCGCCACCCGGTCCGTGGCCCGGTGCTCCTCGCGGTGGCGCGCCGGGGCCGCCAGACGCCCGCCGCACTCGCCGCGGCCCTCATGCGCGGGGTCGACAGCGGGTCCGTGCTGAGCCTGCCGCTGGCGCCGCTGGCGGAGCGGGAGGCGATCCAGGTGCTGGCGCCCGACCTCCCGCCGGCCCGCGCCCGGCAGTTGTACGCCGCCAGCGAGGGCAACCCGCTCTACCTGGTCTCCCTGCTGCACGCCCACCGGAGCGGGGCGCTGTCCGGCGACGTCGGCGCCCTGGGAGAGGTGGGGATATCCGGCGGACCGGGGTCCCCGCTGCTGGCCGAACTGACGGCGCTGAGCGCGGCGCAGCGCCGCATCGTGGAAGCGGTGACGGTCCTCGGGGAGCACGCGACCTCCGCCATGCTCGGCCTGGTCACCGGCCCGTTCTCCTGCGCCGACGAACTCGACGACCAGATAGCCGACTTAGCCGAGCGGGACCTGCTGCGGGCGCGGTCCGCCGACCGCTGGTCGCTGCGGCACCCGCTGCTGCGCACCCTGGTCTACGAGAACATCCCGGCCGGCCGGCGCGTCGACATCCACCGCCGCACGGCGGACGAGCTGACCCGGCTCGGTGCCTGCGCCGCCGAGCGGGCCCACCACGTGGAGCGGGCGCTGACCGGCTGGAACGCCGCGTCGGCCGACGTCCTGACGGAGGCGGCGGCCCGGTTCTCCCACACCGCTCCGGCCACCGCAGCGCACTACCTGGAGGCCGTCCTGCGCTTCCTGCCGGACGCTCCCGAACACGCCGGGCGCCGCGGCGAACTCACCCTGGCGCGCGCCCGGGCGCTGGGCGTCGGCGGCCGGCTGCGGGAGAGCCGCGACCTGCTGCACACGCTGATCGCCGGCTCGGAGGCGGACGGTCCCTCCGGGTTGCGCGCGCAGGCCATCGCCCAGTGCGCCGTGATGGAGCGTCACCTCGGGCACTGCCCCGAGGCCACCGCCCTGCTGCGCCGCGAACTGGCCGGCAGTCCCGGCCCGCAGCCCGGCCAGGCCGTCTCCCTGGGGCTGGCGCTGGGCATGTCCGCCGTGCTGACCGTCACCTTCCCCGAGGTGCGCGCCGACCTGGAGCGGACGCTGGCCACCGCCCGCTCCCACGGCGACCGCACCGGCGAGGCCGCCGTCCTGGCGCTGGCCGCGCTGGGCGAGGCGTACGAGGGGAACACCGAGCTCGCGGGCCGCCTCGCCACCGCGGCGGCCCAGATCACCGACGCGACCACCGATCCCCACCTCACCGAGCTGTGCGAGTCGCTGGTCTGGCTGGCCTGGGCGGAGGGCCTGCTGGAGCGCTACGCCGACGCCGAGCGGCACGCCGACCGGGGGCTGGAGATCGCCCGGCGCAGTGGCCAACTGTACGTTCTGCCACACCTGTTGATGAGCAGGGCGTTCGTGCACCTGAACACCTGCCGGCTGCCGACGGCGCTGGAGGCCATCGAGGAGGCCGAATCCCTCACCCGGGCGATCGGCAGCGGGGACCTGCTGGCCCTGACGCTCTCGCTCAAGACGCTGATCCTGCTGCTGGCCGGCCCGCTGGGCGATCCCGGAGCCCTGGCGACCGCCCGGGAGGCGGTCGCGACCTCGGGCCGGAGCACCAACTGGTGGGCGTCACTGGCCTGGTGCATGCTCGGCCACACCCTGTACGTGAGCGGCGACCCGCACCGCGCCCAGGAGGCCATCCTGAACGCCGGCGGGGGAGAGGACCTGCACCGCCTGCAGCCCTCGACCCGCCCCGCCCAACTCGAGACGCTCGTCCACACCGCCCTCGCCACCGGTCACCTCGACCAGGCCCGGCACTGGGTCGCACGCGCCGCCCAGGAGGCGGACCGGGTGGGCCTGCGCGGCCAACTCGCCGCCGTGCTGCGCGCCAGGGCCGCCCTCGCCGAGCACGAGGGCGACACCACGGCCGCCGCCCAGCTGCTCCAGCAGGCCGCACGGCAGTACGCGCAGTGCGGCGCCACCCTCTGGGAGGCCTACTCCCTGTTGCGCGCCGCACCGTTGGTGAAGGCCGCCGGCGACGGTCCGCGCGCCGCCGTCCTGTGGCACCGAGGCCACCGGATCGCCGTGGGCGGAGGCGCGCGCCTGCTGGCCGACCTGGCCGAGATGACCCGTCCACAGGTCGACGGCCCGCCCGTCCCCGACGACCTCGCCCACCTCACGGCGCGCGAGCTGGAGATCGCGGACCTGGTCGCGGAGGGCCTGAGCAACCAGGCCATCGCGACCAGGCTCTACCTCAGCCGCCGCACCGTCGAGACGCACCTGTCCACCATCTACCGCAAGGCCTCCGTGTCGTCCCGCGCGGCCCTGGCGAGCCTGATGACCCGCACCGGGCGGGCGGACCCGCGCGAGCCGGTCTTCGGCCACCAGGCACCATGGCAGTCGGTGATCCCTGATGACCGCTCAGAGGAACAACGACAGAAGGAGCGCCGAAGCAGTGAACACGAACGCCGGTGACCCCGTACGGGAGGCCCTGGGCGCCGCCCTGCGGGTGCTCGCCCCGCACGCGGGCGACCGGGACTGGAACGTCCCCGCCGGGCCGTTGGAGTGGAGCTGCCGGGACACGGCCGTCCACATCGCCCACGACCTGCTCGCCTACGCCGGTCAGCTCGCCGCCCGCCCCCGGGACGGGTACCTGCCCTTCGACCTCACCGTCCACCCGCAGGCGGGTCCCACCCAGGTGCTGGCCGTCGTCACCGCCGCCGGGAACCTGCTCGCCACGGCCGTCGACGCGGCGCCCGACGACCTGCGCGCCTACCACTACGGGCCCTGCGACCCGGGCGGTTTCGCGGCGATGGGCGTGGCCGAGGTCCTGCTGCACACCCACGACATCACCCGCGGCCTCGGCCTGAGCTGGCAGCCACCCGAGGAGCTGTGCGCCTTCGCGCTCCACCGGCTCTTCCCGGACGAGGCGCGGGAGCCGGGCGGGCACCCGGCGGAGGTGCTGCTCTGGTGCACCGGCCGCGCCGAGCTGGACGGCCGCGCGCGCCGGTCCTCGTGGGTCTGGCGGGCGGCCGTGGGGGAGTGGCCGGGCACGGGGACGGTCTAGGAGGTCGTCCCCGAGGCCACCGGGTCGGTGATGCCGCCGGGGCAGGCCTGGGCGTCGACGTTCCAGCCGGCCAGGCCGGCCGCGGTCTCGTACACGGAGGTGTAGAAGTCGAGGACCGCGCCCCTGGGGTCCGGGCCGGTGCGGATGTCGTCGTAGTCCAGCGTGGCCAGGTGACCGGCCCGGTGGTCGACCCAGCGGGCGGGCGCGGGACGCAGCGGGTGACCGCTGAGCCCGTCGGGTTCGGGGGCGGCGTAGGAGTAGAAGGTCGGGCGGGGGAAGTCGTCGTCGCCGAACCAGAAGCCCGCGCTGATGACCTCGCGCGAGTACGCCTCGCGGGTCACCGGGTCGACGCCCGCGCCGAGGTCCACGGCGCGCTCGGAGAACCGGGTGACCGCGATGTCGAAGGTGTGCCAGAAGTGGTGCACCGGGCTGGTCTTGCCCGAGAACCCGGCGGAGAACTCCTCCAGCACCAGGTTGACCTGGCTGAGCACCTGCCAGTAGCGGTTGACCCAGAACGGGTCGTAGGAGGCGTGTTCGGTGTCGTCGGCGAACGGTCGCCGCGCGTCGGGCAGGTCGAACGGGTGCGGGCGCGCGATGGTCACCGTCACGCCGACCGCGGCGAGGGCGTCGAGCGTGGCGCGGTGGAACGAGGCGACCGACTGCCCGGGAAGCGGGAACGAGGCCGCCCGGCCGTCCAGCGCGGAGACGGTCAGCCGGTGGTCGACGAAGTCGAAGTCGACGGTGAAGACCGGATGTCCGCCCACCCCACCCATCGGGCGGGTCGTGATGCCCCGCCCGGTGAGGTGGAAGGGGACGTTCCACCAGTGGTTGCGCCGCACGCTGCTCGCCAGTCGGACCTTGCCGACGATCTGCAGGAAACGGTGCAGCGTCTCCTTGGAGTCCTTCCACTGTGCCAGGGGAATCGCGGGAAACAGGTCCATGGGGCACACCTACGCTCGTCGTGGAGCCGACCGGGCGGCCTGTCGACCACGGGTCGTGCGGGCTTCCGACGCTAGGCGGCGCTCGGCGCGGACGCATCCGCAGCGCATCGGCGGCACGGCCACGCAGGCCGCGGGTGGCGTCACGAGAGCCGCCTGAGGGGTCAGCCCTCGGCGCGCTGGGTGACGGCGGCCTCGGTGCGGTCCCCCAGGAACTCGTACCACCGGCGTTGCAGGCAGCCGTACCGCGCGTCGGCCTCGACGAGGCCGAGGAACGCGGTGACGGTCTCGGCGAGGCGCTGCTGCAGCCCGGGGTCGGTGAGCAGTCCGTCGGCGGCGAAGGCCTGGTGCGAGCGGCCCAGGCTGAACATGTCCGGGTAGACGCGGGTGCCCAGGTGCTCCAGCGGCACCCGCAGCGCCCACAGCCCGCGGTTCCCGCCGACCAGTGAGGGGGAGGCCGAGACCAGCAGCGCGTGCTTGGTCCGGAACGGCTGCGGCCGGGCGCGCGAGACCCAGTCGATGGCGTTCTTCAGGGCGCCGGGCACCGAGGCGTTGTACTCGGGGGAGGAGATCGCGAACGCGTCGCAGAGCTCCAGCCGGTCGCGCAGGGCGAGCGCGCCGGCCGGCAGTCCGTCCGCGGCCTCCACGTCGCCGTCGTACAGCGGCATGTCGAACTCGTGCAGGGCGGCGAGGTCGACGGTGGCTCCGGCGTCGGCCGCCAAACGGGTCACCAGCGCGGCGAGGCGGGCGTTGGTGGACTCGGCCCGCAGGGCGGCACCGAGGACCAGGACCCGGAGCGGGCCGGGCTGGGCGGCGGCTGTGGACATGGGCGGGTCCCTTCCGGCGGTGAGGCGGACCGCCCGGTCAGGGCGCGCTGGCCACCAGTCTGACCCCGGCGGTGACGACAGGCGATCGGAGCGCCACGGCGTGCGACCGGATCGGGTGCGGCGTGCGACCGGATCGGCGCCGGACGGCCCCTCGGCGGGCCGTGTCAGTGCAACTGGTCCTGCCAGTTTGCCGGCACCGCGCCCTGCGGGCCGGGTACCGGCTGCTGCACGGGGTGCGACTGCGGGGGGTGCAGCGCGGGGCCTTCGTAGAACTCGCCGGTCTCGATGTTCCAGAACCAGTCCTCGCCGGGCTCGAAGCTGCTGAGGAAGGGGTGCCCGGCCTCCCGGGCGTGCCGGGTGGCGTGCTGGGCGGGCGAGGTGTCGCAGCAGCCGATGCGGCCGCACTGCGCGCAGCGGCGCAGGTGGAACCACCAGCCGGGGCCGTCGCCGGCCAGGCACTCGGCGCAGCCCTCGCCGCTCGGTGGGGCGTCCGGGTCGATGCCGGGGAGCCGTTCGTTCGCCATGACCGCTCCTCTGGGGGTCCGAAGCTCGGGGCCGCCGGCCGTGCGGCCGGGGGCGTGCGCCCGATCCGGCCGTCCGGCGGGCCTGCTGCGAACGTACCCAAGCGGGGCCGATGCGGCGACTGCTGAGTGACGCGTGCTGAGTGCCGAGCGGGGTGACCCGACCCCCGGCCAGGTCCTGGCCGAGTCGGGGCCGGCCGTCGTCCTCCCGCGCGGCCGGAGCCGACGGCCCTTGACGTAGGCTCACCTGCGGTCACGGGGGCGCCTCGCAGCCGTGACCGGACCGTGGCGGGCGGCTCGTGGGCAGCCGCATCGTGAGAGGGGATCGACGGTGTCCGGACATGGGGTCATCGGAGTGCTGAACGCCGACGGGTCGTACCGGGGGCGCTACGTGCACAGTTGCGACCCGGGGACGGCCGAGGCCGATCTGTGGGCGATCCTCACCCGCACCTGCCGGGGGGACCTGGCCGAACTGCTCAGGGTGCTGACCGAGGACCACTACGGCTGGTCCTACCTGCGCCCCTCGCAGCCGGACGTCTCGCGGGTGACCCCGCCCGCCGCGTTTCCCCGCGACGCCCCGCACGACAGCGTCGAGTTCGTCGCGTACGAGCTCTCGCCCGAGGGGAGCTTCGGTGACGGGCGGTTCGCCGGCGTCCCCGGCTTCGGGGTCGCCTACACGACGGTCGAGGACCAGTCCCACCCCGAGAGGTGGGAGACCGGACGCATCGGCGAGCGCACGGACACCTCGTGCGACCACGGGTGGCTGTTCACCTCGACCGAGGCGCGGTCGGCGGAGCTGGTACTCGTCCGACTCGGTCGCACGGCCGTCGAACTCGGCAGGGTCGCCGTCCGCGAACTGGGGAGCAGTGGCCGGGACTTCTGGGAGGGGCTCGCGTTCGGGCGCCTCAGTAGCCCATGACCGTCGCGAAGGTCTCCGGATCCGCGTCGAAGCCGTGGACGCCGGCCCGGAACCCCCAGGCCCCCGAGCCGTCCCGGACGAACTCCGCGACCCTGGCACCCGTCCACCCGCTCTTGCCGGAGAGGTCCTCCAGCGCGAGCTGATCGCGTCCGCTGCGGATCCGCACCTCGGGGCGGGCTATCCGCTCGAAGGTCAGCCGGCCGTGGTTCTGCTGGATGGCGACACCCACCACCACCCGCAGGTAGCGGTCCGCCAGGCGGTCGAGCTCCAGCGTCAGTTGCTCGTCGACGCCCAGGCCCCGGCCGTCGCGGCTGTCCCTGCTGAGGGTGATCGTGCCGTCCGGGGAGCGGCTGTCGACATGCACCAGGTAGGCGGGGGCGGCTGTCGGGGCGTGCGACGTGTAGGTTGCGGCGACGAGGTCCAGATCGTGCGGATCCGAGCCCAACGGGCTCGGATCCCACATCAGTTCCACGTCGATCCGTTCCAGGCCCTTGTTGAAGCTCACCGGTTTCTCCGTTCGTCAGGACACCGACCCTCATGGTGCCACTACGAACCGTCAACCAGGGACAGGATTCTGACGATGAGCTGTCACGGTGCCGGCACCGGCGTCGGTCCGGACGGCACGGACGCTCCGGGTCGGGCCAGGCGCTTGCCCAGTTCCCACAGGAGCAGCAGCGCGACGGGCGCCAGCAGGGCCCAGCCGAACTGGGCGAGGGTGATCTCGGTGGTGCCGAGGATGCGGCGGAAGGCGTCCATCTGCGTCACCAGGACCGCCAGGACGAACTCGGACAGGGCCGCCACGTTCATCGGCCTGCTGTCGAAGGTGGTGGTGCTCAGCGCGGTGGCGCGTTCGCTGCGGCATTCGTAGGCCGCCACGATCAGGCAGAGCGCGAAGGCGGTGAAGGCGATCGAACTGCCGGTCTTCACACTGTCGTAGTGGTGCTCGCCGAGCTTGATCAGCAGCAGCAGGAAGACGGTGACGGCCAGTCCGCTGAGTCCCACGGTCACCATGACGGACCTGGTCAGCAGCGCCTCGCCGCGGGGGCGCGGGGAGCGTTCCATCAGGCCGGGGCTCGCCAGGTCGAAGCCCAGGGCGAAGCCGAAGGGCGCGTTGACGACGAAGTGGATCCACAGCACCTGCGGCGGGGTGAAGGGCTCGCCGGCGGCGATGTTGAAGACCGTCGCACCGAGGAAGGTCAGCACGAAGGTGACCAGGAGCATCAGGACGAAGCGGATGTACTTGGTGAGGTTGTCGTAGAGCTTGCGCCCCTCCTCGACGGCGAACACGATGGTGGCGAAGTTGTCGTCGGACAGGATCATCCGGCCGGCGTTCTTGGCCACGTCGGTGCCGCTGCCCATCGCGATGCCGATGTCGGCGGCCTTGATGGCGGGTGCGTCGTTGACCCCGTCGCCGGTCATCGCCACCACCTCGCCCTTCTTCTTGAGCGTGTCGGCGAGCAGCACCTTGTGCTCGGGCGCCACCCGGCCGACCACGCCGATGCCGTCGATCCGGGCCAGCCGTTCGTGCTCCGGCATGGCGGCGAAGTCCGCTCCGAGGATCGCCCCGCCGGGGATCCCGAGCTGCCGTGCGATGGCCTCCCCGGTGGTGACGTCGTCACCGGTCACCATGCGGACCCGGATGTGGGCGGCCTGGGCGCTGGCCACGGCCTGCCGGGACTCCGCGCGGGGCGGGTCGACCATGCCGACCAGGCTGGTCATCCGCAGGTCGGTGACGAGCGCGAGCAGGTCGCCCTGGGGGTCGAACGCCGACGGGTCGAGGTCACGCTCGGCCGCCGCCATCACCCGGCGGCCCTCGCCGCCCATCTGCTGGGACCGGGCCTCGGCGCGCCCGCGCAGGTCGTCGTCCCACGGGACGGTGCGGCCGGCGGCGAGCGCGGTGGTGGCGCGGGCCATGACGGCGGGCGCCGCGCCCTTGACGAAGCAGCGCACCACCGGCCGGCCCGTCGCGTCCACGGCCGAGTTGAAGGTGGCCATCAGCTTGTACTCGGGGTCGAAGGGCAGCGTGGCGAGCCGGGGGTAGCGCTCCCGGGTGGCGTCGATGTCCAGTCCGGCCTTGTGGCCCAGCACGAGCAGGGCCCCCTCGGTCGGGTCGCCGACCACCGTGCCGTCCACCAGCTCGGCGTCACTGGCGAGCAGGTACGGCAGGATGGCGTCCTCGATATCCGGCGCGGAGCCGGCCGCGTGGTGGATGCGCCCCTCCAGGCCGTAGCCGCTGCCCGAGACCGTGTAGCGGTCGGTGGGGCTGAGGACCTCGACGACGGTCATCTGGTTCATCGTCAGGGTGCCGGTCTTGTCGGAGTTGATGGCCGAGGTGAAGCCCAGCGTCTCCACGGACGGCAGTTCCTTGACGATGGCGTTGCGCTTGGCGAGGTTCAGGCTGCCGACCGAGAGGATCACCTGGGTGACCGTGGGCAGCGCCTCGGGAATGGCGGCGATGGCCAGCGAGACGGCGCTGACGAACAGGGCGTCCCAGGCCTGGTCGCGGCTGCGGCCGAGGGCGAACATCACGATCATGGTCAGGCCGGCCGCCGCCGCGATCCACAGCGTCAGGGTGTTGAGTTCCCGGGTGAGCGGCGTCTGCTCCTTCTCGGTCGCCGAGAGCATCCCGGAGATCTTGCCCAGCTCCGTGCCGGCGCCCGTCCCCGTGATGATCAGCAGACCGCTGCCGTGGGTGACCGGGGTGTTCATGAACGCCATGGTGGACTGGTCGCCCGGGCCGAGCCGGTCGCCCGTCAGGGTGCCCGCGTCCTTGGACGCCGGCACGCTCTCGCCGGTCAGCGCCGACTCGTCGATCTGCAGCGAGCTGGCCCGCACGATCCGCCCGTCCGCCGGGACGGTGTTGCCGGCCGCGATGAGCACGACGTCGCCGACCACCAGCTGCTCGGCGGGGATCTCCGCCTCGACCCCGTCGCGCCGGACCCGGGCGGTGGTCTTCATCATCGACCGCAGCGCGTTCATGGCGCTCTCGGCCTTGCCCTCCTGCCGCAGGCCGACCACGGCGTTGAAGAGCGTCAGGACGATCAGCAGGATCGCGGTGCTCCACTCCCTGATCGCCAGTGCCACCACCGCCGAGGCGACCAGGATGATCTGCATGTAGCTGCGGTACTGGTCCAGGAAGCGCAGCCAGCCCGGCCGCGTCTTCTCCTGCGGCAGCGCGTTCGGGCCGCCCGCGGCCAGCAGCTCAGCCGCCCGGGCGGCCGGGAGCCCGACCTCCGGGTCCACCCCGAGCCGTGCCGCGACCTCCTCGGGCGGCGTCGCGTACCAGGGCCGCATGGCCGGTCCCGCCGGTCCCGCCTGTCCTGACGAACCTGCCCGTCCTGCTGCCGGCGGCTCAGCCTGCGGCGCCATACCCGCACCTCCGTTGCGCTCTGTTCCTCACGGCCGGCCGGACACCGTGGCGCTCAGCCACGGCGGCCGGCCGCGTACGGGTCGCGCTCGGCGCCCTCGGGGGCCTGCTGCTCCAGCAGCCGCTTGGCGGCCCGCAGTTCCTTGCGGGCCTTCTTGCCGACGACCGGGTACTGCGGGTCGATCTCCATCAGCGTGTGCACGAGGACCGCGGCCGCGCAGATGCGCGCGAACCACTTGCGGTCGGCCGGCACGACGTACCAGGGCGCCCACGGGGTGCTGGTGGCGGAGAGCATCTCGCCGAAGGCGTGCTGGTAGTCGTCCCAGCGCTCGCGTTCGCGAAGGTCCGCCGCCGAGAACTTCCAGTTCTTCTCCGGCCGGTCGAGCCGCTTGAGGAAGCGCGTCCGCTGCTCCTCCTCGGAGAGGTTGAGGAAGATCTTCACGACCCTGAACCCGTTGTCGCACAGGTAGCGCTCCCAGTCGTTGATCTCGCGGTAGCGGCGCGCCCAGACGTCCCGGCCCTGCGCCTCGGCGGGCAGCCGCTGCCGGTCGAGGTTCTCGGGATGCACCCGCACCACGAGGACCTCCTCGTAGTGCGACCGGTTGAAGATCGCGATGTCCCCGCGGGCCGGCAGCCGCCACGCGTAGCGCCACAGGTAGTCGTGGTCGAGCTCCTCGGCGGAGGGCACCTTGAAGCTGCTGACGTGCACGCCCTGCGGGTTGACCCCGCTCATGACGTGGCGGATCGTCCCGTCCTTGCCGCCCGCGTCGATCGCCTGGAGGCAGAGCAGCACCCCGTAGGTGTCCTGCGCGGCCAGTTTCGCCTGGTACTCGGCGAGCAGGCCGACGCCGGTGCGCAGCAGCTCGGCGCCCTCCCGCTTCTTCAGCCGGGCCTTGTAGCGGGGGTCGAAGTCCTCGGCGAGATCCACCCGCGAGCCGGGCTCCACGCGCAGCGGCTCGATGAACTTCGCGATCCGTCTGGCCTGCTTGTGCGACATCGCCGATCCCGCTTCCTCTCGGTCCGTGACGCGTTCGGGTGACGGGGCGGGCCGCTCGGCTGCTCGTCCCTCCGGTGGACGTCGGTACCTGCCACGCTGCGGTCCACCGTCGGACCCGTCCAACCGGGCGCCGCCGTCCGGGCGAGCCCGGGCCGCCCGGCGCGCGGGCCCGGAGGTGCGGGGGCGGCCCGCCTCTGTGACAGTGAAGGACGGGACCCGGTGGCCGGTCGGCGCACCCCGGGACCCCGCCGCCGACACCGTCTCCCGGCGCGCCGGGGCCGGCCGCCGGCCGCAGGAACGTCCAGCCAGCACCGCACTCGAGGAGCCGATGTGACCGGCGAACTGAACGAGATGGGCCCGATCGACTACGTGGTGATCGAGTTCCCCGGCAGCAGGATGACCGGCGAGGGGCTCCCGCTGCTGGTCGACCTGGTCGACCGGGGCATCATCCGGATCATCGACCTGACCTTCCTCAAGAAGGAACTCGACGGCTCGGTCGTCGCCCTGGAGATCGCCGACATGACCGGCGACGGCGAACTCGACCTGGCCGTCTTCGAGGGCGCGGCATCCGGCCTGCTCGGCGCGGACGACCTCGACGAGGCCTCGGCCGCCCTGCAGCCGGGGAACTCCGCGGGCGTCATCGTCTACGAGAACCTCTGGGCCGCCCCCTTCGCCGCCGCCCTGCGCCGCGGCGGGGCCCAGCTGGTGGCCAGCGGCCGCATTCCGCTGCAGGACCTCGCCGCCGCCCTGGACACCCTCGAGTCCGACGCGGGATGACCGCGCGAACCGCACCCCACCACCCCACCGAAGGAGGGTAGTCATGCCCGGACTGCTCCGAGGAGTCGCCCGCACCGCCGTGGTCGCGGGCACGGCCACGGCCGTGTCCAACCGGGTGTCCCGGCGCCAGGCCGGCCGCTGGGCCCAGCAGGAGGCCCAGCAGGCCCCGCCGCCGCAGCAGCAGCAGTACTACCAGGCGCCCCCGCCGCCGCCCCCGCCCGCTGCCGCCCCCGTCGACACCGACACCAAGATCGACCAGCTCAAGGAACTGGCCGCGCTCAAGGATCAGGGCGTCCTGACCGAGACCGAGTTCCAGGCCCAGAAGGAACGCATCCTCAACAGCTGAACCCGGCCCGGGGACCGGGCGTCGCAGGTCGTGGGCCGTTTCCGCCGGGGGCGGGAACGGTCCCGTCACTGTCGCCGCCGGGTCGCCGCACGGTCAGGTGAGGTCCGGCTCCTGGCGCAGGATCCGCTGGTGGATGCCGGCCAGCGCGGGGGAGGGCTCCACCCCGTACGCGTGGACCAGGACCGTCCGCGCGTCCTGGAACGCGCCCAGGGCGTCGGCCTGCCGCCCGGAGCGGTACAGGGCGATCATCAGCTGGCCGCGGAGCCGCTCGCGCACCGGGTGGGCACGGACCAGCCCCTCCAACTCGCCCACGAGCAGGGCGTGCTGCCCGGTGGCCAGGGCCGCCTCGATGCGGTCCTCCACGACCGTGAGTCTCAGCGCGTTCAGCCGCACCGCCTCGCAGCCCACCGCGGGCAGGCCCTCGAACTCCGCCAGGGCCGAGCCGCGCCACAGCGCCAGAGCCGCCGTGAGCACCTCCAGGGCCGGTCCGGGACGACCGGTGGCCAGCGCCCGGCGCCCCTCGGTGGCGAGCCGCTCGAACCGCACCGCGTCCAGGGCCTGCGGCTCCACCGCCAGCTGGTACCCCGGTGGGCGGGTGACCAGCACCGGCCCGCAGCCCTCGCCCGGCGGACCCGCCAGCGCGCGGCGCAACCGCGAGACGTAGGTGCGCACGGTGCGGTGCGCGTCACCCGGTGCCCGTTCCCCCCACAGCTCGTCGACCAGCGCCGTGACGCTCACCGTCCGGCCGACGTCCACCAGCAGCCGGGCCAGCACACCCCGCACCCGCGGTCCGCCCAGCGGCATCGTCCTGCCGTCCCGGGCGGCCTCCAACGGACCGAGTAACCTGAACTCGAACGTGCCCTGCTCGGTCACCACCAGTGATCCCCTCCCCCTCGCGTCTCGCCCTCAACTCCCGTTGCTCGTACGGTCTCAGGCGAACGATCTGTCCCCACCACGATGTACGATTCGGCCCGTGCGGGTGTTGCCAGGGCTGCGCGGTTCGCTGGCCCGTCGTGCAGGAGCCGGCCGGTGAACCCGCCACGTCGGAGTCGGGGGACAGTGATGGTCCAGCACGGTTCAGCGCGGCAGGCGGCGAGGGTCGACAGCTTCACCCACTGGCGCGAGCTCATCTGCGAGGCGTTCCTGTCCCTGACCCCGGAGTCGGACCGGCGCGAGGGATTCACCGGCGCGGTGACCCAGTGGCAGTTCGCCGAGCTGAGCCTGGCCCGGATCGACTCGCAGCGCCAGCGGGTCAGCCGCACCGACCGCGACATCGAGCGCGCCCCGCGCTCCGGCTACTACGCCAACTTCCAGCTGCAGGGCGTCAGTCGGATGACCCAGCAGGGCCGCTCCACGGTGCTGCGCCCCGGCGACCTGGCACTGGTCGACACCGCGCAGCCGTTCGCCTTCGACTTCCCCGAGGCGTTCGTCCAGCTCTCGCTGTACCTGCCCGGCCCGCTGCTGGAGAGCCAGCTCGGGCAGGGCGTGCCGACCGCGACCCGGGTGGACACGGGCACCGGGGTGGGGGCCGCGGTCCGGCACGCGCTCGGCGCCCTGAGCCGTGGCGACCTCGCCCCGCGGACGGCGGCGCGGCTGGCCGCCCACACCTGCGGCCTGATCGCCGTGGCCCTGGAACAGCCCTTCGCCGCCGACGTCCCGGCGCTGCGGGGTGACCGGCTGCACCGGGCGGCGCTGGACGACATCGACGAGCACCTCACCGACGACGACCTCTGCGCGCCGGCCACCGCCCACCGCCTGGGGGTGTCGCCGCGGCTGCTCTACGCGGTCTTCGCCGGTCGGCGGCGCAGCTACGCCACCGAGGTGCGCCAGCGCCGCCTGGAGCACGCCTGGCGCCAGTTGCAGGACCCGGCACGGTCGCACCTGCGGGTCATCGACGTGGCGGTGTCGGCCGGATTCGCCGATGTCACGAGCTTCCACCGGGCGTTCCGGCGCGCCTACGGGCGCACCCCGCTGCAGGTGCGCCGGGCGGCAACGGGTCCGGCCGGCGGGAGCGCCTGATCGGGTGCTCCCACCGGCCGGACGGCCGCGCCGCGGGTGTGCTGCGCCGGGGGTGTCAGGAGATGACGATGTGGACGAAGGCGTTCACGGAGTTGAGGCACTGGTCGGCGGTGCCGTTGTCGTGCGCGTAGTACCCGTTGTCGTCGTAGCCGTTGTCCTGGTAGCCCAGGATCAGGCTGCCGCCCCGACCGCCGACCACGTACTGCCGCCCCACGACGTCCACCAGCCGGGCCAGGTTGGCCGTCGCGCCGGGGATGGTGATCAGACCGTGGTAGAGGTCGCTGTCCGAGGCCGGGTCGACGTACCGCTTCCAGGTCAGCCCGTGGCCGCCGGTCTGCACGCAGCCGCCGGCGTTGACGGTGACGTGGTCCCCGGGCAGGAACGAGAAGTTGTACGTGGTCTGCAGGGTGGTCACCACCGGCTCGGTGATGGTGCAGTCGATCGGCAGGGTGGTGCCCGAACAGCCGGGGCTCAGCGTCAGCGCCCGGGGCGTCACCGCCGGCGTCCGGCGCACGTTGCGGTCGACCGCGCCGGACCCGGTCCCGGACGGGGCGGCGGTGGCGGCGGTGGCGCTCGTGCCGAGCGTCGCCACCACGGCCAGAGCGGCGGCGGCCATGAGGGTGATGCGCTTGTTCATTGGATCCACTCCTAGCTGGACCGGGCTTCCTGACGACGTCAGTCTCGCGAGCGCCGTCGACAGTCCGTTTGCCGAGCGTCGACAGCCCGCCGACCGCGGGCGGGCGGTGTTCGCTCCCGCCGAGCCGGGGCTGAGCTCCTGCCTGCCGACTGGATCCCGCCCGCCAGCTGAACCCCGGCGGGCGCACACCGCCGCCACCCGGGTGCGCCCGCCGCCCGCCGCGCGCGACTGCCGCCCGGTCCGGCTCGGCGAGGGGTGTTACCGTCCAGCTCTCCGTCCCCGCCGGTGCGTGCAGAATTCGAGGGATCCCCCGTCATGCTCGTGGTCAGTCCAGGTTTCAGCGTCCTGTCCGAGGATTTCGCCGCCGATCCCTACGGGTACTTCCCGTGGTTGCGGCAGAGTGCGCCGGTGCACTTCGAGCCGGCGATCGACGGCTACTTCCTCTCCCGCTACCAGGACGTCAGGCGGGTCCTGACCGACCACGAGGCGTTCACCACCGAGACGTTGCAGGTGCGCGCCGAGCCGGTGATGCGCGGGCCGGTGCTGGCCCAGATGACCGGGGCCGAGCACAGCGCCAAGCGGAAGATCGTCGTGCGGGGCTTCACCGGACAGGCCCTGCAGGACCAGATACGCGTCATCCGCGCGGACGCCGCCGAGCTCATCGCGCCGTTCCTGCCCCGCGGCCGGGTGGACCTCGTCAACGACTTCGGCCGACCCCTGGCCGTGTACGTGACGCTCGACGTCCTCGGCCTGGACAAGGCGCACTGGCCGCAGGTGGCCGCCTGGCACAGCGGGATCGCCGAGTTCATCACCAGTCTCGTCATGACCCCCGAACGCCGACGTCACTGCCTGGACTGCGCCGAGCAGTTGGAGGCCTACCTGCTGCCCGTCATCGAAGCGCGGCGCCGCGACCCGGGCGAGGACCTGATCTCGCGGCTGTGCACGGCCGAGTTCGACGGCATCGCCATGAGCAACCGCGAGGTCACCGCACTGATCATCAACGTCCTGGCCGCCGCGACCGAACCCGCCGACAAGACCCTCGCCCTCCTCTTCAGGCACCTGATCGACCACCCCGAGCAGCTGGCGCAGGTTCGCCGTGACCTGCACCTGCTTCCCGCCGCGATCGCCGAGACCCTGCGCTACACCCCGCCCGTCCAGCTGATCCCCCGCCAGGCGCAGCAGGACGTCGTCTTCGCCGGCGGCACGGTCCCCGCGGGGGCCACCGCCTTCTGCATGATCGGCGCGGCCAACCGCGACCCCGACGCCTTCACCGCTCCGGACACCTTCGACCTGCACCGCCCGGACCTGGGCACCGCCCGCTCCTTCACCGCGGCGGCCCAGCACCTGGCCTTCGGGACCGGACTGCACCAGTGCGTCGGCGCGGCCTTCGCCCGCGCGCAGATCGAGACCGTCGCCGCGCTGCTGCTGCCGCTGCTCGATGGGGTCCGCTACAGTCCCGGCTTCCACTACCGGGAGACCGGTCTCTACACCCGCGGCCCGGCCGGCCTGTCGCTGGACTTCACCCCGGTCGGGTGACGGCCCAGGGCGGGCGCGGGGGGCGTCGACACCTGCGGGACACGGGGCCGTCGGCACCCCCAGGCCACCGACGGCCCCGCCGGGCCCGGGCCGGCGAAACTCCCGCGCGGGCTGACAGTGCACCCCTCTAAGCTCCGAAACCCGGGCCCCGAGCCCCGGAGCCCCGAGCCCGACCGGGGGCGAACCCGCAGACGGAGGAGGACGGCCATCGACGCCCAGGGACTGATGCGCCCACCGCAGCAGCCGCAGCAGCCGCGCGCCCGTGCCCGGCGCGGGTTCTGGGCGAACGTCAGGCACTGGCTGGCGTTCGGGGTGACGTTCGCGGGCTGGTGGTGGTTCGCGAAGGTGAGCACCGGCGCGGACCTCTCGGGCGACGCCGACGACGCCACCCGGGCCGCGGCCCGGGTGTGCGCCCAGCACGGCATGGTCGTGCGGGAGCTCGTGCAGGCGCGGCACACGGTCCAGGCCTCCGGCGTCTCGTGCGCGGTCCCCGGACAGTGGGACGACCTCCACACCTACCCGCTCGCCGTGCACGACCTCGCGGCCGGGCTGGGCGACGTCTTCTTCGTACCGGTGACCGTGGCGTTCGGCGGGGCCTGCGCGGGCGCGTTCCTGCTGGCGTGGGCCGTGGCGGGCCGCGCCCTGGGCGGGACCGTCCGGCGTGCTCGCGGCGGCGGCGCGGACCACCCCCGACCGGGCGCCACCCGGCAGGGGTGACCGAGCCTGGTCCGCACGGCGATCGGTGCGGCCACCGTCACGCCCCGGCGTTCCCGGCGCTCCCGGTGCTCGCGCCGACCCGTTCGACCGGGATCCACAGCTGGGAGTCGGTCTCGGCGCCGGTCTCCACCGGCCGCGTGCGCAGGAGTTCGGGGCCCGCCCTGCTGGTGTACGGGTTCGAGGGGAACCACTGGGTGAACACGTCGCGCCACAGCTCCTGTAGGGCGCTCGGATAGGGCCCGTGGTCCTCGAAGACCGCCCAGGTCCCGGCCGGGACGTCCAGGGCGTCGAGCTCCTCGGCGGTGGCCCCGGGGCCGGTCACCACGCCGACCCAGTAGTCCGCCTCGGCGCCCTCCTCCCGGCTGTCGCCCAGGTACACCACCGCCGACAGGATCCCCGGCGGCTCCTCGCCGGCCAGCCCCTTCATCCGCACGATCGCCCGCTCGTCCAGGCTCGCCACGTGCGCGGTGGCGCCCGCGTTGAGTCCCTCGTGCACGAGGGGGAGGCGGGCCCTGCGGCCGAGGAACCGGAACGGCCCCTTCTCCACGATCCGGTACCGCATGGCCGTCCTGCCCTCGACGACGACCCGGAAGGACATCCGCGGCTGCGCGGTGAGCACCGCGCCCGTACGCCGTGCCTCGCCCGGACCGATGCCGTGCACCGAGCGGAACGCCCGGGCGAACGCCTCGCCCGAGCCGTACCCGTAGCGCACCGCGACGTCCAGCAGCGTCCGCTCCCCGGCCAGCACCTCGGCCCCGGCGAGCGTCATCCGCCGGCGCCGCACGTAGACCGGGAGCGGCATCCCGGCGAGCGCGGAGAACAGCCGCCGGAAGTGGTACTCCGACACGGCGGCGATCCGGGCCACCTCGGCCACGTCGATCTCCTGGTCGAGGCGGGTCTCCAGGTGGTCCAGCGCCTGGTTCAGCCGCTCCAGCACGCGTGACCGTCCTTCCGTCCCTCTGGTGTCCAGCCCGGCGGGCCGCCCTGCCTGCGTGGACACGATCCGACCGTGCCGTGCCCGACAGAATCGGTGCGGGAACGGTGGGGTGCCAGGCCCTGGCGCCGTCGCAGGCTCATCCCATGACCGATGTTATGGGATTCTGCGATCCGCGCTTCGACGACGTCCGTGCGGCCCTGACGGCACTGCTCCGCAAGGACGACGTGGGTGCCTCGGCGGCCGTCTACCTGGACGGCGAGCCGGTGGTCGACCTCTGGGGCGGGTACGCCGACGCGGACCGTTCCGTCGGCTGGCAGCGCGACACCCTCACCGGCGTGAACTCGACGACCAAGAACATGACCGCCCTGTGCGCGCTGATCCTGGCGGACCGCGGCGAGCTCGACCTGTCCGCGCCGGTCGCCGCCTACTGGCCCGAGTTCGCCGCGGCCGGCAAGGAGGGCGTCCTGGTGCGGCACGTGCTGTCGCACACCGCGGGGCTGCCGGACCTGCCCGGGCTGCGCACCGTCGAGGAGCTCTACGACTGGCAGAGCGTGACGGCGGAGCTGGCCTCGCGGGCGCCCGCCTGGGAACCGGGAACGGCCGCCGGCTATCACGCGCTCACCTTCGGGTTCCTGGTGGGTGAGATCGTCCGCCGTGTCACCGGCCGCAGCCTCGGCGCGTTCTTCGCCGAGGAGGTCGCCGAGCCGCTGGGCGCGGATTTCCACCTCGGGCTCGGGGCGCGGCACGACCACCGCCTCGCACCGCTCATCCCGCCGCCGTCCCTGACCGACGAGTACGCCGCGAGCGCACCGCCGGGACCCGAGGGCACGGGCCCCGGGCCCACCGGTGTCGCGGTCCGGGTCAAGGACGCCAACTCCACGGCCTGGCGCCGTGCGCTGCTCCCCGCGGTGAACGGCTTCGGCAACGCCCGTTCGGTCGCCCTCGTGCAGTCGGTCCTGGCCAACGGGGGTTCGGCCGGCGGCGTGCGACTGCTCTCCGCGCGCGGCTGCGAGCCCGCGTGGCGCGAGGAGTTCCACGGCGAGGACCGCGTGCTGGGCACGCCGATGACCTGGACGGTGGGCTTCGGGAGGTTCGGCACCACCTTCGGCTGGGGCGGCTGGGGCGGTTCCCTGGTCGTGAGCGACCCCGCCTCCCGCATGACGGTGGCCTACGTCATGAACCAGATGATCGACCGGCAGCGGCAGCAGGACGACCGCGGCATGGAGATCGTGATGGCCGCCTACGGCGGTCTGCGCTGACGGCGCGGCGAGGAGCGTGCGGGGTCCCGGCAGCGGGGCACCGGTGCCGGGCGGGCCCGACCTCTCCCGGCGCTCCGCCTCCCCGGACATCCCGGTGCCGGTGAGCGAGCTGGTTTTGGCCGGACGCCGCCGTCGGGTGTCGGAGTGACGTCGTCCGACGGGCGCGCAGCACCACACCCACCGGGCCGACGCGGCGCGGTGGGTGTGGGTGGTGTGCTGGGGTCAGCGGCTGGTGCCGCCGAGGCCGGCGGGGCCGTGCCAGCCGTTGGTGTCGGCCCAGTCGTTGGCG
>NZ_BAAALF010000103.1:0-28589 GCF_039528135.1 Kitasatospora nipponensis
CACCGCCACGGCCAGCGGCGGCGACTCGACGGCCAGGCCCACCACGAAGGCCGCCGCCGAGGCCGAGTGTCCCGAGGGGAACGAGGTGGTGAAGGGCGGCCGGCGCAGCAGTCGCGCGGCCGGCACGCGCTCCAGGCCCGGGCGCGGGCGCCGGGTCACCCGCTTGGCGATCCCGTTGGCCAGGGTGGAGGCGACCAGCAGCGAGCCGATCGCCCGCCCCGCCGCGCGCCGGGCCGGCGGGTGGCCGCCGACCGCCAGCGCGGCGGGCGCCGCCCGCCCGAGCACGCCCGGGGGCGCCGCCCCCCGCCGTCCAGAGCACGCCGTGGTCCGCGGCGCGGGAGAGTCTCGGCAGCAGCCGCCCGGCGCCGGGCACCCGGGTCCTCGCCACGCGCAGGAAGAGCTCACGGTCCAGTGCGTCGATTCGCCTCATCGACCGAAGCTACCCGGCGAACGCCACCTGACACCGCAGGCCGCGGACCACGGCGTGCTCCGGGGCAGCGGGCGCTCAGCGCTCCGCCGGGTGGCCCAGCGGCGCCGTGCGGGCCCCCGCGGGGGCGGACAGGTCGGCCAGCACCTCGCGGGCGTCCCGGGCGCCGGAGGCGAGCGCGCCCTGGAGCGAGCCGGTCGTGCGGTGGTCGCCGCAGACGTAGAGGCCCGGGCCGAAACGGCTGGTGCGGCTCAGCGGGTGCGGCGCCGGCATGGCCGGCAGCGCGGCCGGGATCGGGTAGGCGGCCAGCGGTTCCCACTGCGCGGTGTCGCTCCCGTAGAGCTCGGCCAGCCGGGCGCGCACCCGCGGCTCGTCGGCCGGGCAGCCCAGCACGGAGGTCGACACCAGCGCCCGCCCGTCGCCCGAGCAGCCCGGCAGCACCTCGGAGAGCACCACGCTGTTGAGCACCTGGCGGTCGGCGTCGACCAGCAGGGTGGGCTCGCGCAGCGGGCTGGCCGGGGCCGCGTGGTAGAGCGTGGTCACCGCCCGGGTGGCCGGCACCGCCAGCCCGGGCAGCAGCCGGGCGGCCTCGGCCGGCTCGGTGGCGACCACCACGGTGGGTGCCACCGCCGCGGAACCGTCGGCCAGCCGCACGCCCTCCCCGGTCAGCCCCTCGACCGGGGACTCCAGCCGCACGACGTCCAGCGGCAGCAGGTCGGCCAGCGCGCGCGGCACGGCGCCGATCCCGGCCTGCGGCAGGCAGAGCGTGCCGCGCAGCATGCTGCGCCAGACCAGGTGGAACATCCGGCTGGAGGTCTCCAGCTCGTCCTCCAGGAAGACCCCGGCGAGGAAGGGCCGCAGCACCCCGTCGACGGTCGGTGCGCTCAGGCCGGCCGCGGCCAGCGCCCGGGCGGTGGGGACGTCGGCGGCGCGGCGCAGCAGGGCGGCGGGCAGGACCATGTCGCGGGCGCTGAGCAGCCCCAGGGCGAGCGTGTCGCGCAGCGGGGCGAGCCGGCCGGGCAGCAGGTCGCCCGCCTGGTCGGGCCGCCTGGTCGGGTCGGCCAGCCGCAGCCGGCCGCCCGAGCCGGCGAGCAGGAACCCCGGGGTGAAGGGGTGCAGCCGTAGGGAGCGCAGGTCCAGCCGGCGGCGGACCTGGGGATAGGCGGTGTTGAACACCTGGAAGCCGCGGTCCAGCCGGAAGCCGCCCACCACGTCGGTGCGCATCCGGCCGCCGACCGCGTCCGAGGCCTCCAGGACGGTGACCCGCAGGCCCGCCATCACCAGGTCGTGCGCGCAGGCCAGCCCCGCCGCTCCGGCGCCCACCACGATCACGTCCACCGCTGTGCCAGGCCGCATCGGGGCCCCTCTCCGTCCGGTCGCGGGCCGCCGACCGGCCGGCGGGCCGATCTGTCCGAGCTCACCGCCCCAGTGATAGCGGCTGGGCGCGCGCAAAGCCCGGCGCCGCGCGCGACCGTGCGGGCCGGGTGCGGCGCCGGGCTCGGCCGGTGGGGAGGGAAGGGGCAGGGCGTGGCTCAGGTGGCGGAGCCGGCCGCGGCGCCGGTGCGCAGGTCGGTGCCCCAGCGCTCGATGGCCGCGGCCAGGTCGAGCCCGCGCATGCCGCCCGCCTCGTCGCCGGTCGGCCAGTCCTCGCGCGGCACCCGCCACATCACCTCGAACTCGTTGCCGTCCGGGTCCTTGGCGTAGAAGGACTTCGAGACGTGGTGGTCGGTCGCACCGACCAGCGCGCCGCGCTCGCTCAGCAGGCGCCCGATCTCGGCCAGCTCGCCGAGGGTGCCGACCTCCCAGGCCAGGTGGTAGAGGCCGACCCGGCCCTGCTGCGGGCCGGGCGCGTCGGTGCCGATCGCGAAGAGGCCCAGGTCGTGGTCGTTGAGGGTCTCCGCGGCGCTGAGGAAGGCGGCCCGCCCGGGGATCTCGACGTCCACCTTGAAGCCGAGCACCTCGGTGTAGAAGGCGACGGACGTGGCGACGTCGCGGATGTAGAGCACCGCGTGGTTGAGGCGGCGTACGGGCATGGTCTCTCTCCTTGCGCTCCGGCGGCGGGCTACTGAGTTCAAATTTGAACCGCGCCCCTTCGACGATACCGCTTGGTTCGAATTTGAACAACCGGCTCCCGGGCCGCTCAGGCGTCCGCGGTGGCGGTGGTGGTGGCGAGGTGGGCGGCGACGGCCCGGGCGCAGGCCAGCGCCTCGGTGTGGGTGGTGTCCACCTCCAGGTCGTAGCGCACGCCCTGGTGCACCAGCTCGGCCTGCGCGGCGGCCATCCCGGGCACCCGGTCGCCGCGGGCGAGCTCGCGGCCGGCGGCGACCGCGCCCTCGCACCGCACGCCGACCCAGAGCACCCGTAGGCCCGCCAGGCCGCGCTCCCAGCGCTGTTGGGAGTCCGCCCCGCCCAGGAAGACCTCGTCGACGACCACCTGCGCACCGGCCCGCGCCATCGCCGCGACCCCCGCGATCCAGGCGGCCTCCAGGGTCCGGAACTCCTCGCCCACCACGACGCTCCCGTCGGGGGCGAGTTCGATCCCGGCGTCCGAGCTCCGCAGGGCGGCGGGCATCGCGTCGACCAGGGTGTCCACGCCCAGCGCCAGCCAGGCGCCGGGCAGCACGGACTGCAGGCAGCGGACGAGTCCGGACTTGCCGGAGCTGGAGCCGCCGTTGAGCACGATCACATCAGTACGCATCGCGCCACCGTAGGAGAGGGCGGCCCGGGGCGGCGAGCCATGTGCGCCGCGTGCGGCGGCGTGCGGCGGGACCGTTCCGGGTCCGGGGCCCCGCTCCGCTGTCAGGGTGCCCGCCGCTACGCACGGTGAGGTGGAATCCAGCTGCACTCGGTGCTTGCCGCGGTCGGGAGGCGCCCTGGTGCGCGCTGACGGCAGCGTAGAGCAGGCACCACGCGTCGCCGAGTGCGGGCCCGGACCGTCAGGCGCCTTCGGGGAGCAGCTGGAGTCCGTGGCCCAGGGTCAGCGGGGTGCCGGTGGCCTTGGTGCGCAGGTAGTGCAGGTTGCTGGGCGAGGCGTGCACGCCGGTGGGCACCCGGCGGCGGACGTCGACGCCGAGGGCGGCCAACTGGGCGGCCTTGTCCGGGTTGTTGCTCAGCAGGTCGATCCGGTCGGCGCCCAGCGCGTGCAGCATCTGGCCGGCGGCCGTGTAGTCGCGGGCGTCCTCCGGCAGGCCCAGGGCGGCGTTGGCCGCGTAGGTGTCGAGGCCGCCGTCCTGGAGGGCGTAGGCGTCCAGCTTGTTGTAGAGGCCGATGCCGCGGCCCTCCTGGCGCAGGTAGAGCAGGTAGCCGCCGTGCTCGGCGATCCGCTCGGCCGCCTCGCGCAGCTGGGGGCCGCAGTCGCAGCGGGCGGAGCCGAAGACGTCGCCGGTCAGGCACTCCGAGTGCAGCCGCACCAGCGGGGTGGCGGTGCGCTGCGGGTCGCCGATGGCCAGGGCGAGGTGCTCGGCGCCGTCGGCGAGGTCGTGGAAGGTGGTGAAGTCCGCGTCGACCCGGTAGCCGTCGCCGAAGCGCAGCGGGACCCGGACGGTGGTCCGGATGCGGGCGGGCGGCAGCGGCCGGGCAGCGGCGGAGCCGGTGAGGGCCGCGGGGCGGGCGGGTGCCGCGGAGTCGGCGAGGCGGGTGGTGCGCTGGGGGCTGGGCATCTGGGTCTCCGGTCGTCCGGGGAAAACGGAGGGGTGCTCCGAGCTGGTAGTTCAAATTTGAAGAACAGAGGGTGGGGTGACAGTACACCGCTCTTCAAATTTGAACAACCGCGCTAGGCTGACCCTCATGGCAGAGACCCGGTGGCTGGACGAGCAGGAGATGGCGGCCTGGCGAGGCTTCCTCGCGGCGAGCAATCTGGTGGCGCGCCACCTGGAGCAGCAGCTGAAGGACGAGGCCGGGCTGTCCCACACCCAGTACGAGATCCTCGTGCACCTCTCCGCCTCCGCCGACGGCTCGCTGCGGATGGCCGACCTCGCCGAGCGGCTGGTGACCTCGAAGAGCGGGCTCACCTACCAGGTCGCCCAGTTGGAGAAGGCCGGGCTGGTCGGGCGGCGCTCGTGTCCCAGCGACGTGCGCGGCGTCTTCGCCTACCTGACCGAGCACGGCACCGAGGTGCTGCGGCAGGCGGCCCCCGGACACGTGGGCGCGGTGCGCGAGGCGCTGATCGACGTGCTGGACCGCGAGCAGCTCGCGGTGCTGGCCGGGGCGCTGGGCGAGGTCGCCCGCCGCCTGCGTTCCTGAACCGCCCGCGCCCGATCCCATGCCCGCGTCCGCGCCCGCGCTCATGCCCGATCCCGTGCCCGATCGCCGGGTGGCCGGGGCGCGCCGGACCGCTCCCGGTGCCATTCTCGGGGGGAGGAGGTTGGCAGCCGTGAACCACATGACCACCCCGTCCGACGGGTCGCCCGACGCGGCGACGGCGGCGCTCGGTGTCCTCGCCGCCCGGGTGGCGCTGCGCCGTCGCCAGCTCGGGCTCAGCCATGACCAGCTCGCGACCCGGGCCGACATGGCGCCGCGCTACCTGACCCTGCTGACGGAACTGGGCGGTGAGTTCGACGCCGACGGCCTGCAGCGGCTGGCCAGGGCGCTGGAGACCACGCCGCAGGAGCTCCTGGAGGGCGGCGGCGACGGCCCGCCCGGGCAGGCGCTCGCCGCGCCCGGACAGGGGCTGCGCCGGCTGGGGCCCGAGGAGAGCCGGGACCGCCTGGGTTCGCACGGGGTCGGCCGGGTGGGGCTGGCCACACCCGACGGTCCGGCCGTCGTCCCGGTCAACTACACGGTCCTGGGCGGCGCCATCGTCTACCGCACGGCGCCCGGTACGGTGGCGGCGGCCGAGCCCGGCAGCCAGGTGGCCTTCGAGGTCGACCAGGTGGACGACGCGCTGAGCCGGGGCTGGAGCGTCCTGGTCGTCGGGACGGTCGAGCACGTCACCGAGCCCGCCGCCGTCAGCCGTCTGGCGGAGCAGGCCGCCGCGGAGCCCTGGGCCGGCGGCGAGCGTCACCTCTGGGTGCGCATCCACCCCACGCGGGTCACCGGCCGGGCGATCCGCGCCACCTGAACGGCCCAGCCGGCCGTGGCCGTTCCGTGCCCCCGGACCGGCTGGGAGCGGTGGTGCGGTCAGCCGCCCTCCGGTCAGCCGTGCTCCGGTCGGCCGTGCTCCGGTGCGGCCGGCGGTGGGGTGGGCTCGCCGGTGAAGATCCAGGCGCGGAAGAGCAGGAAGCGCAGCACCGTGGCGGCGAGGTTCGCCGTGATCAGGACCGCCAGCTCCGCGCCGCGCGAGGCCGTGCCCCCGACCGCGTGCAGCGCGGCCAGTGCTCCCGCGCTCATCGCCCAGCCGACCACGAACACCAGCAGTCCCTGGGCCTGGTGGCGCACGGCGCGGTCGCGGCCGCGCACCCCGAAGGTCAGGCGGCGGTTGGCGGCCGTGTTGGCCACCGTGGAGAGCAGCAGGGCCAGGACGTTGGCCCCCTGCGGGCCGATCGCCAGCCGCAGCAGCGTGTAGAGCGCGAGGAAGGCCGCGGTGCTCAGCACGCCGATGGCCGCGAACCCGACCAGCTGGCGCGCCAACCCCTTGGGCAGGCTGGACAGTTCGTGATCACGCGGGTCATCGCCGAAGGGGCGGCGGAGCCGGTCCAGCGGCAGTCGGCCGGTGGCCAGCGCCCGGCCCACCCGCCAGACGCCCTTGAGGTCGTCGGTGGCCGTGCGCACGATGTCCACGCTGGAACGCGGGTCGTCCACCCAGTCGACGGGGACCTCGTGGATGCGCAGGCCGGCCCGTTCGGCGAGCACCAGCAGCTCGGTGTCGAAGAACCACGCGGTGTCCTCGACCAGGGGCAGCAACTGCTGGGCGACGTCGGCCCGGATCGCCTTGAACCCGCACTGGGCGTCGGAGAAGCGCGCCGACAGGCTGCCGCGCAGGATCAGGTTGTAGGCGCGGGAGATGAGTTCGCGCCGCGGGCCGCGCACCACCCGCGAGGACCGGGCCAGCCGCGAGCCGATCGCCAGGTCCGAATGGCCCGAGATGAGCGGCGCGACCAGCGGCAGCAGCGCGTTGAGTCCGGTGGACAGGTCCACGTCCATGTACACCAGCACCGGCGCGTCCGAGGCCTGCCAGATCGCGCTCAGCGCCCGGCCGCGCCCCTTGTGTTCCAGCCGCAGCGCGGTCACCTCGGCGAACTCCCGCTCCAGCGCCCGGGCGACGGCGGCGGTGCGGTCGGTGCTGGCGTTGTCGGCGATCGTGATCCGGAAGGTGTAGGGGAACGTCGCGGCCAGGTGCGCGTGCAGCCGACGCACGCACGGGGCGAGGTCGTCCTCCTCGTTGTACACGGGGATGACGACGTCGACCACCGGCTCGGTGCGGCTGGTCGCCAGGAAGTCCCGTACGGGCAGCGCACCGGGGGCGACCTGCGGGGTACGGCTCGGCGGAGGCGTCAGGGTTCTCATGGGCCCCACGGTGTCGGCGGCCGCTGTCGCCAGGGTGTGCCCGACCTGTGTCGTGGCTGTGAGTGGCGAACGGCCAACGCGGCCACCGCGGTTACCGCGGTGGCCGCCGCTACGCGCGGGGTGCCGCGGCGGGGATCGGAGCCCGCCGGTGCAGCGGCAGGCTGACGGTGAACACGGTGCGTCCGGGCGCACTGTCCACCGTGATCCCGCCCTCGTGCGCGCTCACCACGGCGTGCACGATCGCCAGCCCCAGGCCGGTGCTCCCGGCATGGCGCGAGCGCGAGGCGTCGCCGCGCGCGAACCGGTCGAAGACGTGCGGCAGCAGCCCGGCGGGGATGCCGGGGCCGTCGTCGGCGACCTCCACCAGCACGTGCCCGTCGCGGCGCAGGGTGCGGGCGGTGACGGTCGTGCCGTCCGGGGTGTGGTGGCGGGCGTTGCCCAGCAGGTTGACCAGCACCTGGCGCAGCCGGGCCTGGTCGCCGTGGACGACGGCCGGCTCGTCGGGCAGGTCCAGGCGCCAGTTGTGCCCGGGGCCGGCCGCCCGGGCGTCGCTGACGCAGTCCACCACCAGCGGCGAGAGGTCCAGCGGCGCCACCGACAGCGGGCGTCCCGCGTCCAGCCGGGCGAGCAGCAGCAGGTCCTCGACCAGCGCGGTCATCCGGGTGGCCTCGGACTCGATCCGTCCCAACGCGTGCCGGGTCCGCGGGCCGACCTCCTCGCGGCCGCGGCGGGTCAGTTCGGCGTAGCCGCGGATCGACGCCAGCGGGGTGCGCAGTTCGTGGCCGGCGTCGGCGACGAAGTGCCGCACCCGCAGCTCGCTGGCGTGCCGGGCCGCGAGCGCCGAACTGACGTGTCCCAGCAGGCGGTTGAGCGCCGAGCCGACCTGGCCGACCTCGGTGCGCGGATCGGTGTCGGCCGCCGGCACTCGCTCCTGGAGCACCACCTCGCCCTGGTGGAGCTGGAGTTCGGAGACCCGGGTGGCGATGGCGGCCACCCGGCGCAGCGGGCGCAGTGCGGAGCCGGTGACGACGAAGCCGACCAGTCCGGCGGCGATCAGGGCGCCGGCGCCGACGCAGAGTTCGGCGGCGATCAGCCGGTCCATGGTGTCCTGCTGGTCGGCGGCGGGCAGGCCCACCACGATCCGGTCGCCGCTCTGGTTGTCGTTCACCAGCTCGACCCGGTAGGGCCCCAGGCCCGGCACGTCCAGCGAGTGCGGCAGGGCCGTGGGGCCGGTCGCGAGCGGGCCGAGCACGGCGAGCTGTCCGGTGGTCAGCGGTCGCGCGTCGGGGCTCAGCGCCCCGGCGCTGACCCGGCCCTGGACCACCTGGCCGCCGTCCACCAGCGCGCCCAGCGTGGCCAGCGGCTGTCCGGGCCCCAGGACGAAGCCCAGGGGGTCGTGCCGCTCGCCGCCCGGCGGGAGGAGGGCCGCGGGCGGTCCGGCCGCGCGCCGGGCGACCTCGTCGAGCTGGCGGTCGAGCTGGCTGTAGAGGTCCTGGTGCAGCACCACCGCGGTCACCGAGGCGACCAGCGCGCACACCACGGCGAGCAGGACCAGCAGCGCCGCCAGCAGGCGGGCCCGCAGCGACCAGCTGCCGGGGCGCACGAGCCGGCGCATCGGCCGCAGGCGGGTGCGCCGCGGGCGGGTGCGCTGGGGAGGGGTGCGCCGGGGAAGGGTGCGCCGCGGACGGGTCACGGTGCTCACCGGGCCTCGGCAGGCCTGATCGAGTATCCGGCGCCCCGGCGGGTGTGGATCATCGGCGGCAGGCCGACGTCGATCTTGCGCCGCAGGTAGGAGATGTACAGCTCGACGATGTTGGTCTGGCCGCCGAAGTCGTAGGACCAGACCCGGTCCAGGATCTGGGCCTTGCTCAGCACCCTGCGCGGATTGCGCATCAGGTAGCGCAGCAGCTCGAACTCGGTGGCGGTCAGCTCGATCGACCGGCCGGCCCGGCTGACCTCGTGGGTGTCCTCGTCCAGGGTCAGGTCGCCGACCACGATCAGCGAGCCGTCCCGGGTGGCGGCCGCCCCCGAGCGGCGCAGCAGCCCGCGCAGGCGGGCCACCACCTCCTCCAGGCTGAACGGCTTGGTGACGTAGTCGTCGCCGCCCGCGGTGAGACCGGCGATGCGGTCCTCGACGGCGTCCTTGGCCGTGAGGAACAGCACCGGGACGTCGGCCAGGTCGCGCCGCAGCCCGAAGAGCACCTGGAGCCCGTCGATGTCCGGCAGCATCACGTCCAGGACGACGGCGTCGGGTTTGAACTCCCGCGCGCGGCGCAGCGCGCCCGCCCCGTCGTGGGCGGTGCGCACCTCCCAGCCCTCGTAGCGCAGGGCCATCGACAGGAGCTCGGTGAGCGCGTGTTCGTCGTCCACGACGAGCACGCGCACCGGCGTGCCGTCGACCCGGCGCAGGTCCGGACCGTTGGCAGGGGTGGGGGAGGGAGCGGCGACCATGGGCGTCAGCCTGGGGCGTCAGGCTGAGACGGAACTGAGCCGAACCTGTGGATCGGCTAAGAGGACGCGGGGCCGGCCGCGCCCGGGTGCGGACCAGGGAACGCCCCAGGCCGGTGCCGCCCGCGGGAGCTGTTCCCGTGGGTGGCACCGGCCGTGGTGGCGGAGCCGGTGGACGGTGTGCGCTCGGGCGCTCCGGTCAGCCGGCGGTCGGTGCGGTCAGGTCGTAGACGGTGGCGCTGCCGACGGTCTCGGCGGTGAAGTGCGCCGTGACCCAGGAGGTGATCTGCGCGGAGTCGGAGGACGAGCCGCCCCCGCCCATCCCGCCGCCGCTGATGAAGTAGTGGACCTTGCCCTGCTGCACGTCGTGCTGGAAGCCGGCCAGGCTCAGCGAGGGGTCGGTGCCGTTGAAGCCGCCCAGCGCCATCACCGGGCTGCCGGTGGCGAGTTGGTAGCTGGCCTGGTTCTGCGAGCCGACGGTGGCGGCGACCCAGGTGTAGGCGTGCGCGTCCTGCTCCAGCAGGGCGCTCAGCTCCGGGCTGACCCGGGCGCCGTCGAGCAGGCCACCCATCCCGCCGACGCCACCGCGGCCACCACCGGCCGTGCCGCGCCCGCTGGTGGCGTCGCCACCGCCCGCGGTGCCGCCCGCGCCCTGCGGCCCGCCGGTACCGCCGCCGTTCTGCGGGAAGCCGCCCGGCGTACCCGGCCGGCCCGTGCCCCCGGGGCCCCCGCCCCCCCCCCCCCCCCCCCCGCCGGGGCCCGGTCGGGCCGCCCCGGCCGCATCGTCGACGCTGTCGGCGGTGGAGTGCACGGTGGGTTCGGTGGCGAGCAGGGCCCGGACGGCGGCGGTGCCGCCCGAGCGGTGGGCGTCGGCCACCTCCTGGAGGTTCCAGGCCCGGCTGCCGACGACGGTGACCGACCTGCCGCGCCGCGAGACGGTGCCGCGGGCCAGCAGCAGGAAGTGGTGGAAGAGCGGGTAGGCGGCCTGCTCGTGGGAGTCGTCGAAGAAGGCGAGGTCGACCTGGCCGCCCTGGCCGCCGTCGTCCAGTGACACGAAGATGGTGCGGCGCCCGGAGCGCATCGGCGGGGTCTGGATGGCGACCTTCGCGCCGGCCACCAGGACGGTCCCGCCGGTCGGTTGGTCCTTCAGCCGGTGGGAGGGGGTGACGCCGAGCTCGTCCAGCAGCGGGTGGAGCGGCTCCATGAGGTGCCGGGAGGCGTCCATGCCGATGACCTCCAGCTCGGCCTGCATCTCCTCGCCGACCGTCATCGCGGGCAGGCCGCTGCCCGCGGCGGCCGGTGCGGTGGCGGGGGTGAGGACGAGCTGGTCCGGGATGGCGTTGGTGCGGTGCCGCCGGTGGAGCTCGTCGATCTGCAGGAGCAGGTCGCGGCGCCCCGCGCCCGGGGCCAGGGTGGCGAACGCGCCGATCCGGGCCAGGCGGTCGGCGATCGGCTGGGAGGGCCGGGCGCGGGCCCAGAAGTCGGCGAGGTCGTGGAAGAGCTGGCCCTGCTGGATGCGCGCGGCCTGCTCGGTGGTGATGCCGTGGACGTCGGCGAGCGACATCCGCAGGCCCAGGCGGCCGTCCGGGAGCCGTTCGGTGCGGTACTGGGCGGCGGAGTGCTGGACGTCGAGCGGCAGGATGGGCACGCCGCGCCGACGGGCGTCGGCCAGCACGAGGCGCTTGGGGTACATGCCGGGGTCGTGTTCGAGCAGTCCGGCGTAGAACGGCGCCGCGTAGTGCGCCTTGAGCCAGGCCGACTGCAGGGTGGGCAGGGCGAACGCCACACCGTGCGAGCGGGCGAAGCCGTAGGCGCCCATGTTCTCCAGCATCCGCCAGACCTCGTCGATCACCTTCCGCTCGTAGCCGGCCTCGGCGGCCCGCCGCCGGTACCAGGCTTGAAGCTTCGGCAGGCGTTCGGGCTTGGCGAGCGCGCGCCGGGCCTCTTCTCCCATCGCCAGGTCGGTGCGGGTCATCGTCGCGATCAGGCCGATGACCTGCTCGTTGAAGATGACCACGCCGTAGGTGGAGCGCAGCCACGGCTCCAGGTCGGGGTGGGGGTAGCTGACGGGCTTCTTCCCGTGCCGGCCGAGGAGGAAGGGGCGGATCATGTCGGCCTGGACCGGGCCCGGGCGGAAGAGCGAGATCTCGGCGACCAGGTCGTCGAAGGTCTCCGGCTGGAGCCGGCCGAGCAGGTCCTTCTGCCCGGGGGACTCCAGCTGGAAGACGCCCAGGCTCTCGCCCTCGCGCAGCAGCTCGTAGGCGGCCGGGTCGGTCAGCGGCACCTGGGCGGGGTCGTCCAGGTCGATCCGCTCGCCGGTGGTGCGCTCGATCTCGCGCACCGCGTACGCCATCGAGCTCTGCATCCGTACGCCCAGGACATCGAGCTTCAGGAGTCCCAGGCCGTCGCCCTCGACGTCCTCCTTGTCGAAGACGGTGGCGGGGAAGCCCTCGGTGGCGGTGGGGACGACGGGGGTGCGCCGCAGCAGGGTGGCGTCGGAGAGGATGACGCCGCACGGGTGCATGGCGGTGCCCCGGGGCAGCGCGTCCAGCCCCTCGACCAGGTCCCACAGCCGCCCGTACCGGTCGGCTTCGGCGGCGACCTGCCGCAGCTCGGGCAGTTCGCGCAGCGCGGTGCGCACCGAGCGGGCGGTGACGTGCGGGAAGGCCTTGGCCAGGCGTCCGACCTCGTCCGGGGGCAGGCCCAGCGCGAGGCCGGCGTCGCGGATCGCGTGCCGGACCCGGTAGGTCTCGGGCATCGACAGGGTGCAGACCCGGTCGGTGCCGAACCGGTCCATGATCCGGCGGTAGACCTCCAGGCGGCGGGCGGACTCCACGTCGATGTCGATGTCCGGCAGGGACCGGCGGCGCAGGTTCACGAACCTCTCCATGATCAGCTCGTGGTCGAGCGGGTTGGCGAAGGAGACGCCGAGCAGGTGCACGACCAGGCTGCCCGCGCCGGAGCCTCGCGCCTGCACCCGGATCCCGAGCTCGCGCACGTCGTCCACGACCTGGGCGACGGTGAGGAAGTACGTCGGCCAGCCGAGGGTCTGGATGACCCGCAGCTCCTCCTCCAGGCGGGCGCGCATGGTGGGGGAGCGGTCGTAGCCGTGGCGGACCATCGCGGCCTCGCACCGCTGGCGCAGGACCCGGGCCGAGGTGCCGGGAGCCGCGCCGATGACGTGCTCCTCGGGGAAGTGCACGCGGCCGATGCCCAGGTCGGCCTGCGGGTCGAGGCGGCAGTCCGAGGCGGTGCGGGCGGTGCCGGCCAGCAGGTGGGTGGCCCCGCCGTGCTCCTGGCCGGCCGCGCGGGCCACCTCCTCGGCGAGCTCGGCCATCGCGCCGGCGCCCTTCAGCCACCGCTCCCCGTTGCAGGTCCGACCGGACTGGATCGGGGTCAGCAGCCGGGCGGAGTCCAGGACGTCGGCGACCGGCGCCTGCTGCGGGTCCGCGTAGCGGACGGCGTTGGTCAGGACGGCGAGCATGTCCAGCTCGGCGGCCAGGCCGACCGTGCGGGCAGCCAGGCGCAGCGAGCCGGGCCCGGTGCCGGGTCGGCGGTGGTGCACGGCCTCCAGCCGCAGGTGCTGCCCGTAGACCTCGCGCCAGGGGGCCAGCAGCCGGGTGGCCTGGTCCGGCTGGCCGGCGGCGAGGGCCAGCATCGGTTCGGACGCCGGGCCGAGCAGCGCGGTCAGGCCCTCGGCGTGCCGCTGGATCGCGGCCCAGGGGGCGATCGGCTGCCCGCCGCCGGCCTGCGCGCGCGCGGCCCAGGCGGCGGTGATCAGCGAGCACAGGTTCGCCCAGCCGGTGCGGTCCTGGGCCAGCAGCGTGATCCGGGGCGCGTTGTCGGCCACGAAGGCCCCGCCCCGGGCGGGCGCCCGACCCTTCGGCGGCGCGGGCTCGGCCGGCCGCAGCAGCGGGACCGCGAGATCGGCGCCGAACACCGGCCGGACCCCGGCCCCGGCACAGGCCTGGGCGAACCGGACCGCGCCGGCCACGGTGTCGCGGTCGGTGAGCGCCAGCGCCGCCAGCCCCTGCCCGGCCGCCCGTTCGACCAGCGCACCGGGCAGCGAGGCGCCGTAGCGCACCGAGTAGCCGGAGGCGACATGCAGGTGCGCGAACACCCGGCACCACCTCCCGCTCCTGTGATCAGCCCCCCTTCGTCGGCACCCGGCTCCCCTTCCGGTCCTTCCAGCGTAGACCGTATTCGATAACCTGTTCGATTAGCGAGTCAAGGCATGACCCCAGCTGGGGCAGCCGGCGTGCTGCGACCGATCGACATGGACGGCACCTGCCGCGCTGCCTGCCACGGGGAGGGGCGTCGAGCGGCTCAGCCGGGTGCCGCCCACCGTCGACCGCCGTGGCTCCGATGGCGGCGGCCGGGCGTCCAGGGCGACCCGTGGGCCCCGTTCGACGATCGTTCCGTCGGGGCGCGCACCGGGATCCGCCCGGTGCGGGTCGAGCGCGGCAGGGGCGTGGATCTGGTCCGACTTTCACCGGAGCGGTGTCGCCTCCGTGGTGCAGGCCCTATCTTTGCTTCACCATGCTGCGCCAACTCCCCTTGGAGGCAGGAGAGATGGCCTACTCGACAGCCCGCCTGATCGACATCGGCGGCGAACTGGTGCAGGCCCGGGCGGATGTGGGTGGTCTGCGGTTGAGATCGCTTGCCGGTCGGATATCACCCGCCAGGGAAGCGGCCGTACGGAACGCCGCCGCGCGGGCGAACGCGGCGATCGATCGGCTGCAGCAGGAGCTGGACTCGGCCGGCGACAATGCCACGAACCCGGGAATTGTGACCTTCTATCGTGAGCAGCTCTCTGCGGCCCGCGCCGAGGTGCCGCAGGCCCTGGGCGAGCTCGACGAAGCGTTGGGCCGTGCGGGGGAGGCCAGTGCGCAGTACGCGCTGGCCGCTTCCGCATGGCGCCAACTGGGTGACAGCACACAGGCGTTGCGCAGCGCCGAGGCCGCACGGCGTACCGCGCTCGCTCAGGACCGTGACCTCGACGCGGGCATCGCCCGGCTGCTGCTCGCCCTGGACGGCCTGCACGGCAACCGTGCGACCGAGGCACTCGAGCGGGCGACGGTGGAGCAGGAGCTCGCGGCGATGTACTTCAGAGGTGGGGACTCCCTGGAGTGCCTGCTCTTCCTGGACCGAGCGGAGGCCGACATCCCTTTGTTGCCCGCTGGGCACACCTCGCTCAAGTCGCTCGCGCAGGCCGTCGTGGAGAGCCGCCGGGCCGCCGGTACCGCCGACCCGGAACGCATGCAGGCATTTCAGACGGCCCACGGTTCGCTGTTGCTGAGGTGCGTGACCGCGCACCAGGCGCTGATGCTGCACCCCGATCGCGAACACCTGGACGCCTACCGGCGCGCCACCGCCACCGCCCGGCAGGAGTTCCGCGGGCTTCCGTGGCTGCGGATGCTGGGACCGCTGGGCCTGGGTGCGATCCCCGTGGCGCGCCAGGCTCTGGCATCCCTGGCCTCCTTCCAGAGGACGGCAGAGGCGGCGGCGCGGCTGAACGATCTGGACGGGCGACTCGCCCAGATGGGCGCCGATCTCGATCGGGTCCTCCAGGAGAGCCTGGAGGCACGGGATTTCGCCAGGTCCGCAGGCTCGGACGACCTCACTGCCATCGCCGAGCGGGTCGCCGCGGACGTCCTGCTGAAACTGGCCCGTCCCGAGCAGGCCCTGGAGGCGTGCCGGCGCGGTGAGGCTCTGCTGGGCCCCCACCGCCGTCCCGACGTGCGTGCCTCGCTGCTGCTGCGCGCCGCCCACTGCCTCCTGGCGCTGGGCGACCGTGAGGCGGCGTCGCGCACGGCGCAGCGGGGCATCAAGATCGTCGAGGACTTCCGGTACCGGGCCAGCGGCATGTACATCAGGGACGCGCAGCTCAGATCCTGGATCGGGCTGTACCGGTTGGCCGCCGACTGCGCCCTGGCCGTGGGCGAGGACGCGAGGTTCCTGCAGGTCGCGCTCTCCTCCAAGGCCAGGCGGTTGTCCTGGGGAACCGAGGGTTTCGATCCGGGCGTGGCGACGCGGCTGGCCGAACTCGGCGACCGCATCGACGCGGCGGCCGAGGCCGATCCGGACGAGCTGACCGATGCCAGGTCACAGCGCCGACTGGAGTGGGACCGGCTCCTTGCCCGCCACCGAGTCCCGCCCCCCGAAGTTCCCGGCGCCCGCGACCTGCAGCGCCAGCTCGCACCGGGCGAGGCGGCGCTGCTGCACTACTGGCTGGACGACAACCGGCTTGCGGTCGGCCTGCTCACCGGCGACGGCCTGGAGGTCGAGGTCCGCCGGCTGGACGCCGGGGGCAGGCAACAACTCGGCCTGGACATCCGGAACCTGCTGAACGGCGAGCACCGGGCGGAGGCCAAGGCGCGCTCGGTCCTCAGACGGCTGGGCGAGCGAACCGCGCTACTGCTCCCGAGCCGGCCGGAACGGCTGCTCACCCTCCATCGACTGTTCATCAGCACCCACGGCATCCTGCACGGCTTCCCACTGCACGCCCTGCCCCTGGGGGAGGGCACGCTCGGCGACGCCGTGGCCGTCAGCTATCTGCCGAACCTGGCTCAACTCGGTGACTCCGCAGTGCCTCCGCAGCCGAGGACGCTGCTCGCACACATCCCCCGGTTCCGCGCCGCCGACCGCCGCGCGCCGTTGGACACCCTCGGCGAGCCGCTGCGGCAGGTCGCGGAACTGCACGCCGCAGCCGACCGGACGGTGGTCACGCTGCCCGCCGACGTGGACCGCCGTCGCCTCAACGAGCTGCTGACGGCACCGGAGGCGGCGCGGTTCGGGCTGATCCAGATCGCCACCCACGGCCAGAGCGTCCTCGACGTCGGCGACTCGCCCATGGAGTCACGGCTGTGGCTCCACTCCTCGGAGGTGGACGGACTGGACATCGCCTCGTGGCGGCTGGACGGCTCGATCGTGGTGCTCACCGCCTGCTCCTCAGGCCAGCGAGCGCTGACGGGGCGGCATGAGGTGCAGGGCGAAGCCCCGGTTGCGGGGGACGAAGTCCTCGGTCTGCAGGCGGGGTTCTTCGCCGCGGGTGCCACCGCCGTGCTGGGCTGCCTGTGGCGGGTGGACGCCGAGGTCGCCGGCATCGTCACGGTCGCCCTTCACCGCCATCTGCTCGCCGGGCTGCCGCCGGACCGGGCTCTGCAGAAGGCCGTCGCCGACTACCGGGCGGGGGCCAGCGGCGTGATCGCGAGCAACCCCTACAAGTGGGCGCCGTTCTTCCTGAGCACCCGCTGTCGCCCCGTCCCCCTGCCCGCCGCCGAACCCCGAGCCCAGGAGGGCGCCCGATGACCGTGACCACCGAGGTGTGGACCCGCTGGGAGTTCGAGGACCGCGAGAGCGCGCGGATCGCCGTCGACACGCTGCGCGAGGAACTCGTGACGGTTACCGGGGTGGCCGAGGTCGACGTCGAAGTCGAGCCGCCGAGCATGGGTGCCATGGAGATCGTCGCGGTGGTGACGGCCGTGCTGGCCCTGCCCACCGTGCTGGACAACGCGGTGACCAGCACCGCTCACCTGGTGGAGACCATCAGGCGTCTCAAGTCCCGACTGACCGGCCTGCGGTCGGCGGCGATCGAGGGGGAGGACGGCGAGTTGCACGAGGTGGACGGCGGCTGACCGACCCGGTGGAGTGACCAACCGTTCGACGCGGCCTGAGCCGGCCGGCGAGTGCCGTCGTCGAGCCGGCCGCCCGGGAGTTCCCCGGCTTCGACGGCACCGTCATGGGGCGCTGCCGCTGAGCCGGGTGCGGAGACCGCCTCCGGCGCCCGGGTGCGGCCTCCAGCTCCCGCCGTCAGGGGCGGGTGAAGGTCAGGTGGGTGACCCCGCTGGGGCTGGTGAAGGACTCGATGCGGAAGCGCTCGTCGAGTCCTTCGAGGCCGTCCCAGAGCCGCTCGCCGCGTCCGAGGACGATCGGCACCACGACGACGTGCAGGTGGTCGATCAGGTCGGCGGCCAGGAAGTCGCGGATCGTGCTCGGCCCGCCACCGATCCGGACGTCCAGATCGCCGGCCGCCTCCCGGGCCTGGCGGAGCGCCTCCTGCGGGGTGGCGTCGGTGAAGTGGAACGTGGTGCCGCCCTCCATCACCACCGAGGGCCGCGGGTGGTGGGTCAGCACGAAGACGGGGGTGTGGAAGACCGGGTCCGGTCCCCACCAGCCGGTCCACTCCTCGTTCTCCCACGGGCCGCGCTGGGGGCCGAACTTGTTCCGCCCCATGATCTCGGCGCCGATGCCCTCGCTCCACGCCCGGGCCATCGCGTCGTCCACGCCGGTGTCACCGCCCTCCTTGCCGAGCATCCGGCGGAAGGTCCTGGTGCCGAAGAACCAGCTGTGGAGCCGGGTGCCGGCGTGGCCGAACGGGGCTTCCATGCTCTGTCCCTCGCCGGTCCCGTAGCCGTCGAGCGAGACCGAGAAGTTGTGGACGCGGACCAGGGACACGGGCGGACCTCCGGGTTCGGCTCTGCGGAGCGGGCGGGCCGTAGCGACTGCGGTCCGAGGCTATCGCGCGCCCGGCGGATCCGGCGGTGCAGGCGGCCATGGGGGTGATCCCCGGTTGTCCCGCTCCGGCTGCGTGCCGTCGCATCCTGCGTAGGGTGGGCGCTATGAGCGAGGAGCACGCATGGCAGGTCGCGGAGGATCCGGGTCTCACCGTCCAGCGGTCCTGTGAGCATCTGGGTCAGGCCCGCGAGGCCCACCAGGCCGCTTCGGCCGGGCGGCGCGGCTGCACCGACTGCCTGCGCATCGGCAGCACCTGGCTGCACCTGCGGGAGTGCCTGACCTGCGGCCATGTGGGCTGCTGCGACAGCTCGCCGAAGCAGCACGCGCACGCGCACGCCCACGCGCGCGGCGGCGGGCACGACCTCGCCCGATCGGTGGAACCCGGCGAGGACTGGGCCTGGTGCTACGCCGACGAGCTCTTCCTGCGTCCGGCCGACTGACCGCTCGGCCTGTTCCCCGCTCCGCCCGGCCCCCGGGCCCGGGTGGGATCTGACGATCCATTATAAAGGTTGACTCTCAGATAGTCTGAGAGGAAACTCTCACATCATGGACCCGGAGAATCCCAGCAACCTCCTCAACGATGTCGAGATCACCGATCCGCAGACCATGCGCGCGCTCGCGCACCCCGTGCGGCTGGCCATCCTCGAACAACTGCAGCGGCACGGCCCGGCGACGGCGACCCGGCTGGCGCCCGTCGTCGGGGCCACCCCGACGGTGACCAGCTGGCACCTGCGGCACCTGGCGGGCTTCGGCCTGGTGCGCGACGCCGAGCCCGGCCCCGACCGCCGCCAGCGGCGCTGGGAGGCGGTGGGACGCGGCTTCCGGTTCGAGGTCACCAACGACGGCGAGGCCGGATCCGCGGCCCAGGCGCTGGCCCAGCAGATGTTCCTGCGCTCCGGCGACCTGCCCGGGCGCTGGATCACCGAGGTCGGCCCCGGGCTCGAACCCGAGTGGCGCCGGCTCGGCGGTCTGGCCAACACCCGGCTGACCGTCTCCGCCGAGGAACTCGCCCGGATCGAGGAGGCGATCGAGCGCGTGCTCGCGCCGTACGTGAACCGCGAACCGGACGAGCGGCCGGCGGGCAGCCGCGGGGTGCGGCTGATGCGGTACGTCCTGCCGGAGGCCGCCGACGCCGATGCAGACGCCGCCGCTGGTACCGACGCCGCCGGCACCGACGCCGACGCTGCTCCCGACCAGCAGGGCGGGGGTGCCTCGTGAGTGCCTCGCTCTGGCGCGACCGGCCGTTCCTGCGCTTCTGGGCCGGCCAGTCGATCTCCCAGTTCGGCGACCGGATATCGGAGTTGGCGCTCCCGCTGACGGCCGTCGGCCTCCTGCACGCCTCCGCCGCCCAGGTGGCACTGCTGACCGCGCTGATCTGGACCCCGAACCTGCTGGCGATCCTGCTGGGCGCCTGGGTCGACCAACAGCGCCGCAAGCGCCGCCTGTTGGTCGTCGCGGACGTGGTCCGCGCGCTCGCGCTCGGCACGCTGCCGGTCGGCTACCTGCTCGGCACGGTGACGATCGCTCAGCTGTACGCCGTCGCCGTGGTGATCGGCGCCGCGGCGGTGCTCTTCAACTCCGCCTACTCGCCGTTCTTCGCCCACCTGGTGCCGCGCTCCTCCTACATCGACGCGAACAGCAAGCTCAGCGCCAGCCGTTCCGCCTCCTACGTGGTGGGCCCGGCGATCGGTGGCGTGCTGGTCCAACTCCTGGGCGCCCCGGTCGCGGTGCTGACCGACGCGCTCTCCTTCCTGGCCTCGGCGCTGCTGGTCGGCCGGCTGCCCATCAGTGAACCGCCGCTCGCCTCCGACGGCACGAAGCAGCCCGCGATGCTCGCCCGGGCCCGCCAGGGGCTGGCCTTCGTGGTCCGCCACCCGGTGCTGCGGGGCGCCCTGGGCTGCTGCACGACCGTGAACTTCTTCACCTTCGTGGCCGCCGGGCTGACCGTGCTCTTCGCCAGCCGCACCCTGGGACTGTCCGCGGGCGTCATCGGTCTGGCCCTGGGGGCCGGCGCCACCGGTGGCCTGCTCGGCGCGGTGCTCGCCCCGCGGGTGTCGCGGCGGCTGGGCGTGGGACGCACCATCGCGCTGGGCGCGGTGCTCTTCCCGGCGCCGATCGCGCTCATCGCCGCGGCCCAGGGCCCGCTCTGGGCCCGCGCCACCACCCTCGCGGTGGCCGAGTTCCTCGGCGGCGCGGGGGTGATGCTCTTCGACATCCACCTCAACTCGTTGCAGGCCTCGGTCATCCCGGACGGGATGCGGAGCCGGGTGTCCGGCGCGTTCAGCACCGTCAACTACGGCATCCGCCCGGCCGGCGCCCTGCTCGGAGGTCTGCTCGGCACCCTCGTGGGCATCCGCCCGGCGCTGCTGGTCGCGGCCGTGGGCGGGACGCTCTCGGTGCTCTGGCTGCTCGCCTCGCCGATCCCGCGGATCCGCTCGCTCGCCTCGGACGTCGTGGCGAGCGGGGACGGCCGGGACCGGCCGGAGACGAACGTGGCCGGGCAGCCGGCCCCCACCGCGCACTGATCGCGACACGACCGTCCCGTCCTGTCGATCCGGCGCCCCGCCGTTCGTGTAGAAGGTGGGAGACCGGCACGGTGCCGGCCGCCGACCGAGGAGGACACCATGAGGAACTACCTGCTCAGCGTGATGCAGCCCGAGGGGGAGGCCCCCGCGCCCGAGGCGCTGGCGGAGATCATGCGTGACCTGGAGGTCTTCCACCAGGAGCTGCGGGCCGCCGGCGCCTGGGTCTTCGCGGGCGGCCTGCACGCCCCGAGCACGGCGACCGTCGTGCGGCCCAAGGGCGGCGACGTGCTCGTCACCGACGGCCCGTACACCGAGGGCAAGGAGTACCTCGGCGGGATCTGCATCGTCCGGGCCCCGGACCTCGACGCCGCGCTGGAGTGGGGGCGCAGGGCGGCCCGGGCGAGCACCCTGCCGATCGAGGTGCGCCCCTTCCAGGGCGAGGCCGAGAGCTAGCGGCTGCGAGCGCGATGTCCGACCTGCCCGACACACCAGAGCCGCCCGGCCGTACTCCGCCCGGCCCGCCCGGCCCCGGCCTCCCACCCTCGCAGGCGGAGGTCGAGCGCGTCTTCCGCGCGGAGTACGGCCGGGCGGGGGGCGTCCTGGTCCGGCTCCTCGGCGACATCGACGCCGCCGAGGAGGCGGTCCAGGACGCGTTCACCGCCGCCGTGCAGCGCTGGCCGTCCAGTGGCCTGCCACCGAGCCCGGCCGGCTGGATCATCACGACCGCCCGCAACCGGGCCATCGACCGCCTGCGCCGGGAGGCCACCCGCGAGGAGCGGCACACCCAGGCGCTCCTGCTGCTGACCGCCGCCGACGAACCGGTCCAGGAGGGTGCCGTGCGCGACGACCGGCTGCGCCTGATCTTCACCTGCTGCCACCCCGCGCTCGCCGTGGAGGCCCAGGTCGCCCTGACGCTGCGGCTGTTGGGCGGGCTGACCACCGGGGAGATCGCCCGCGCCTTCCTGGTGACCGAGTCGACCATGGCCCAGCGGCTGGTCCGGGCCAAGGGCAAGATCCGCGACGCCGCGGTGCCCTACCGGGTCCCGGCCGAGGCGGACCTCCCGGAGCGGCTGCGGGCCGTGCTCGCCGTCGTGTACCTCGTCTTCGGCGAGGGTCACCGGGCGAGCGCGGGCGAGAGGCTGGTCCGCGCCGACCTCTGCGCGGAGGCGATCCGGCTCGGCCGGCTGCTGGTCGCCCTGCTGCCCGACGAGCCCGAAGCACGCGGCCTGCTGGCGCTGATGCTGCTGATCGAGTCGCGCCGGGCCGCCCGGGTCACCCCGGCCGGCGAGCTGGTCCTGCTCGCCGACCAGGACCGCGGCCGCTGGGACCGCGAGCTGATCGCCGAGGGGCAGGCCCTCGTGCGGCAGTGCCTGCGCCGCAACCAGCCGGGGCCGTACCAGGTCCAGGCGGCGATCAACGCGGTGCACAGCGACGCGCCGACCGCCTCGCGCACCGACTGGTGGCAGATCCTGCAGCTGTACGACCAGTTGCTCGCGCTCGCCCCGAGCCCGGTGGTGGCCCTCAACCGGGCGGTGGCCGTGGCGGAGGTGGCGGGCCCGCGGCAGGCCCTCGCCCTGGTCGACGACCTCGACCTCGACTCCTACTACCTGCTGCACGCCGTCCGCGCGGACCTGCTCCGGCGCCTGGACCGGCCGGCCGAGGCCCGGACGGCCTACGCGGCGGCGATCGCCCGCACCGACAACGAGGCCGAACGCGCCTTCCTGCGCCGCAGGTCGCGCGAGCTCGCACCGGACGGGTGACCAGCGATCAGGCCCGGCCGGCCGGGCCCGGTCCGGCCCGGTCCGGCCGGTAAGCGGGCTCGGCCGGCCGGCGGCTCAGGCCTCCGTCGGGTGGGAGGCCTGGAAGGCCAACCGGGCCGGGGCGTCGTCGCCCAGGCGGGTGAGCAGGTCGTCGAGGGCGAGGAACTCCTCCCAGCCGGGCCGGCCGCTCGCCGCGGCGAGCCGGGCGACCACGAGATCCTCCAGGGCGGCGATCCGCCGGCCCTTCCAGATGGTGTCGGCCAGGCTCACCAGGAGGTCGTTCAGACCGACTTCCGGCTTCTGCCAGCTCCCGTGGGTCCCCGCGAAGCGGGCCAGCTCCGCCGGTGTCCCGTGGGCCAGCAGGAGCGCGCGCCCGGCCTCCTCGTGGGCCGAGCCGGGGCCCTGGAGTTCGGCGGGGTGCAGGATCTTGCCGATGTCGTGGGTGGCCGCGCCGAAGAGGACGGCCGCGCGGTCCGGGGCGAGGGCCGGCCGGTGCCGCTCGGTCCAGTCCAGGAGCTGGGCGGCCACGTCGTGCACCGCGCGCAGGTGGGCGGCCAGCCGGGGCGGCGCGGCCAGGGCCTGCAGCAGGTCGACCGCTCGGGCGGGGAGCGGTCGCAGCGGGAGGTCGCCGGTGTCGTGCAGGGCGCGGAGCAGGCGCGGGGAGGCGGTCACCGGGGCAGCGTACGGGGGGCGGGCGCGGTGGCGGGAGGGTGTGGGGTCAGGTCAGGAACAGCGCGGCCAGGCGCGGCAGTCGGCGGCTCATCTCGGCGCTGTCGTCGAAGTCGAAGTCCCACCGCGGGTCCAGCGCGGGGTAGCGGACGGTGAAGGCGCCGGCGGGCAACTGCGCACCGGTGGCGGCCAGATGGGCGCGCCAGGCGATGCCGAGCGCGTCCTGGCACTCCAGTTCCGCGCCGTCGGCCGCCGCGGCCCGCACCACCGGCAGGTCGGCCAGCGAGTCCGGATCGGCCACCGCCCGTTCGGCGATCTCGCTGCCGCAGGTCAGCAGCCAGCCGCGGAAGTAGTCGAAACCGTCGTCGGAGCAGCCGCCGTTGACCAGGTAGCCGGCGGCCCAGAGCGGGCTGCGGTAGGAGTGCGTCAGCACGTCCCACAGGCGCTGCTGCGCCGCGACGATCGTGGCCGCCGGCCGCCCGGTGAGCAGTTCGACGGCCGCCTCCACCACCGCCTCCCCGTCCGCCGGATCCGGTACCAGGGCGCGGGCGTCCTCGATCAACTGCCAGAACTGCTCGATGTCCATGCCCGACTGCTCGCTCTCCATGGCGCGCAGTCTGCCACCGCGGTCCGACAGCACCGCCCGCTCGCCCGCTGTGCCGTCCGTCCGCCGCTCCACCGCCCGCTGTGCCGCCGGGCAGCGAAATCCGCTTGCCCGGCCCGCGAGCGGACCAGCACCATGACCCGCATGACCACCGCCCCCCGCCTCGCCCGCCGCCCCGCCTCGCCCTCGCCGGCCGACGGTGCGCGCCGACAGCGGACCGGCCCGATGCCAGGACGGACCGTGCCGGCCGCGCCATGAGGGCGGCCCTGCTCGCGGGCGTGCTGGCCGGTTACGGGATCGCGGTGCCGGTCGGCGCCGTCGGGGGCCTGCTGGTCGCCCTGACGGCCCGGAGCTCGTGGAGGGTCGCCGCGGCCGCCGCGCTCGGCGTGGCGACGGCCGACGGGCTCTACGCCGTCGCGGCCGTCCTGGGCGGCACGAGCGCCGCCCGGCTGCTCGCCCCGGCCTCGACCGTCCTGCACTGGACGGCCTTCACGGTGGTGACCGGCCTGGCGCTGCGCACCGCCCAGCAGGCGCTGCGCATCCACCGCGAGCGCCGTCCCCACCCGGCCCCGGCCCCGGCCGCAGGACCGCCCGCCACCGGACCGACCCCCGCCACCGCCGGCCTGGCCGCCTCGCCCCGGCGCGCCTACCTCGGCCTGCTCGGGCTGACCCTGCTCAACCCGGCGACGATCGTCTACTTCGCCGCCCTGGTCCTCGGCGGCCAGGCCCGCAGCGGCCCCGGCCCCCTGGCCGCACTCGCCTTCTGCACGGCCGCGGTCGCCGCCTCGGCGAGCTGGCAGCTGCTGCTGGCGGCCGGTGGCGCGGTCCTCGGCCGGATCCTCACCGGCCCCGGTGGCCGGCTCGGCACGGCGCTGGCCTCCAGCACCCTGATCGCCGTCCTCGCCGTGCGGCTGGTGCTCTGAGCCCGGCCCGCGAGCACCGCGGCCCGGGGGAGTCCCTTCCGGGGCCGTGACGCGAGCCGCCCGCCCGCGTGGGGGTGCGGGCGGGCGGCGGTCCGGTGGGGGCGGGGCGTCAGGCGGCGCTGTCCGTCATCGCGGCGGCCAGGCGCAGGTGGGAGCGGGCCTCGGCCGGGCGGCCCTGGCGCTGCAGGGTGCGGCCGAGCATCAGGTGGGCGTAGTCCTCGGCGGGGTCCTGCGCCAGGATCCGGTGCAGCTCGGCGGCGGCACGGTTCAGCTGGGCGGAGTGGTAGTAGCTGCGCGCGAGCAGCAGGCGGGCGGCGAGGTTGCCCGGCTCCGCGGCGACCAGCGGGGCCAGGATCAGCGCGGCGTCCGCGTACGCGGAGGAGTCGAAGAACAGCTGCGCCCGGGCGTACTCCTCGGCCGAGGTGTCGGCGGAGGTGTCACGGGTGGGGTCGGCTGCGGTGAAGGGCGTCACGAGGGGTGCTCCTTTCTTCGTGGTGCCGACCAGGACAACAACACGTGAAGATTCAACTATTCCGTCGCCACTATTCCGCTTCAGCATGTCCCTGTCCAGCGTTTTCGGAACCGTTGCCTAACTGTTGTGCACATGTCGGATCGGTGGGGCACGCACGGGTTCCCCGAAGGGGCCTCCGTCATCCACTGGCGCCTGTACCTACTGGTATGTACAGTGAGCTCGCGGCGCACCGCACCGGCGGGGCGGACCCAGCGGACCGAGGGGGGAACGGGGACATGCAGGCGATGCAGTACGAGATCACGCTGCCGGCCGACTACGACATGGGGATCATCCGCCGACGGGTGGCCGACCGGGGGCACCTGCTCGACACCTTCCCCGGGCTGGGTGCCAAGGCCTACCTGATCCGTGAGCGCGGCGCGGCCGGCTCGCCGGTCAACCAGTACGCGCCGTGCTACCTCTGGCGCACCGCGGAGGGGATGAACGGCTTCCTGTGGGGCGCGGGCTTCCGCGGGCTCAGCGAGGACTTCGGGCGTCCGGAGGTCCGCTCCTGGCTGGGCCTGGAGCTCCGGGACGGTCCCGCGCACGCCGCCGACGGGTCCGCCGACGTGGTGCGCGCCGCCACCCGGCGGCTGACGCCGGTGCCGCCGGGGCAGGACCCGGCCGAGGCGATCGAGCGCGCGCGGGCCGCGCTGCCGGCCGCGCGTGCGGGCGTGCACAGCACCGCGCTGGCCGTCGACACCGCCCGCTGGGAGCTGCTGACCTTCACCCTCTGGGCCGACCCGGCCGCACCGCTGCCCGAGGACGGGGACCGCTACGAGGTACTGCACCTCAGCACGCCCGAGCTGGCGCAGCTGCCCCGCGGCCGGCACTGGTGACGTCGCGCCGGCCCGGCGCCCCGACAGCGAGTTCCGACACCGTCAACCCCGCGAGAGGGAGAACCATGACCACGCCCACCACGCCCACCACACCCACGACGCCCGCGACCGCCGCCGCCCCGCCGGCGGGGCTGACCGAGGCGGTGCTGGACCGCGCGGCCGGCCACCGCCTGCTGGACGAGCTGCAGGACCGGCCGACCCGGGAGGCGACCCTGCCCGGCCTGGAGCGGATCGCCCCGGGCTTCCCGGACTGGATCGTCACCAGCCTCTTCGGCGGCACCTACCAGCGCCCGGGCCTGGACCTGCGCGACCGCCAACTGCTCAACCTGGCCACGCTCGGCACGCTCGGCGGCGTGGACCCGCAGCTGACCGGGCACATCCGCAGCAGCCTGCGGGTCGGGCTGACCCGCGAGCAGATCGTCGAGGTCTTCGTCCACCTCGCGCCCTACATCGGTACGCCGAAGGCGCTGGCCGCCCTGCGGGTGGTGGCGGCGACCTTCCAGGCGCTCGACGAGCAGGACGAGGCCGCCCGATGAGCCTGATCCGCACGGTGCTCGGCGACCTCGACCCGGCCGAGCTGGGCGTCACGGACGCGCACGACCACCTCTTCCTGCGCAGCGCCCTGCTGCCCGGCCAGGAGTTGGACGATCCGGCGGCGGCCGCCGCCGAGCTGGCGGTGTTCCGCGCGGCGGGCGGGCAGGCGCTGGTCCAGTGGACCCCGTACGGGCTGGGCCGGCGCGCCGCCGCCCTGCCGGGGCTGTCGCGGGCCGGCGGCGTCCACCTGGTGGCCGCCACCGGCCTGCACCAGGCCGCGCACTACGGCGCGGCCGCGCTGCCCGACGACCTCGCCGCCCTCTTCGTGGCCGAGCTGACCGAGGGGATCCAGGGCGCCGACCCGGCGCCGTCCTCGTCCCCGGCGGTCGCCCCCCGGGCCGGGCTGATCAAGGTGGCCGGCGGTTACCACGGCCTGGACGCGCACGCCCGCCGCACCATGGCGGCCGCCGCCGAGGCGCACCACGCCACCGGCGCGCCGATCGCCGTCCACCACGAGCTGGGCACCGCCGCGCGCGACGTGCTGGACCTGCTCTGCGGGCGGCTCGGCGTCGCCCCGCGCAGCCTGCTGCTCGGCCACCTCAACCGCTTCCCGGACCCCCGCCTGCACCGCGAACTCGCCGAGTCCGGCGCGTACCTGGTCTTCGACGGGCCGTCACGGGCCAACCACGCCACCGACTGGCGCCTGCTGGACACCCTGGCGGCGCTGGCCGGGGACGGCCACGGCGAGCGCCTGCTGCTGGGCGGCGACACCACCACCGCCGGTGCCCGCGCGGCCGCCGGCGGTCCGGGCGTCCCCTTCCTGCTGACCGGCCTGCGCCCGCGCCTGCTGCGCGAACTCGGCCCGGACCAGACCGATCTGATCCTGCGTCAGAACCCCTCCCGGGCCTTCGCCGTGGAGTGGCCCTAGAACCCGGCGGCTCGCAACGGATCGTCACATGTGGGTGCCGCCGTCGATCCGGATCTCGGTGCCGGTGACGAAGGCGCCGTCCTCGCTGGCCAGCATCGCGATCACGCCGGCCACCGTCTGCGGCCCGGCGAAGCCCTGGCCGAGGGCGGGGGCGAGCTTGGCGAGCAGGCCGAAGTCGGCATCGGCGGGCAGGCCGGGGTTGTTGGTCATGCCGCTGTCGATGCTGCCGGGTGCCACGCAGACCGCGCGCAGGCCCTGCTTGGAGTACTCCTGCGCGATGGCGTGCGTGAAGGACTGGATGCCGCCCTTGGTCGCGGCGTAGGCGGCCATGTAGGGGTGCGCGAAACTCGCCGAGGTGGAGCTGAAGTTGACCACCACGCCGGAGCCGGTGGCGAGCAGCGCGGGCAGTGCCTCGCGGGTCATCAGGAAGGTGCCGGTGAGGTTGACCCGCAGCAGCAGGTTCCAGAACTCCAGGCTGGTCTCGTGGGTGTGCGAGGAGCGCAGGATGCCGGCGGCGTTGACCAGGACGTCCAGCCCGCCGAGCGCCTGGACGGCGGCGGCCACCCCGGCGCGGACCGCGTCCTCGTCGGAGACGTCCAGCACGGTGGTGGTCAGCCGCTCCGCGGTGCCCTCGGCGTCGGCCTGCTCGGCGGTGCCCGCCAGGCCCTCGGCGTTGACGTCGGCCGCGACGACCAGGCCGCCCTCGGCGAGGATCCGGTGCACGGTGGCCCGGCCGATGCCCGAGCCGCCGCCGGTGATCAGGACCCGGCGTCCGGTGAAGCGCTGCATGGTGGAGCTCCGTTCGTCTGTGCCGCGCTCCACCGCGGTGCGGAGCGCGCCGTCCACGGTACGCCTGGATGGCACGTTGTGCCACTCTGGCTGAGAGTGCCAATGGGACTGGGTGTGACAAGACGGCAGGAAGCGCCGACCGGGCAGGGGGTGGCGTAGCGTGGACGGCATGACCGACCGCCCCTCGCTGACCGACCGCCGCCGGGCCGAGACCCAGCTGGAGATCGCCACCACGGCCGCCGCGCTCTTCGCCGAACACGGCGCGGAGGCCACCACCGCCGAGGACATCGCCCGCGCCAGCGGCGTCGCGCTGCGGACCTTCTACCGGTACTTCCGAACCAAGGAGGAGGCCGTCACCCCGCTGCTCGCGGCCGGCGGGCAGCGCTGGGTGGCGTTGACGGCGGCCGGGCCGGCGGGCCTGCCGGTGCCGCAGGTCCTGGAGCGGGCGGCCCGGGAGGCGCTCACGCCGGCCGACGCCGAGACGGGCGAGGGGCTGCGCTGGACCCGCGCCCTGCTCAACGACCCGGGCCTGCGCAGGGTCTGGCAGGCGGTGCACCAGGACTCCGAGGACGCGCTGGTCGAGGTGCTGGCCCGGCGCTGCGGGCCGGCGGCCGACCCGCTGGAGGTGCGGCTCGCCGCGGGCGGCGGCGCGGCCGCCCACCCGGGCGCGCGGG